>CBDURV010000390.1:0-4611 GCA_965369495.1 uncultured bacterium | reverse complement strand
ATGGGGCCGGATTCGTGGAGGACCTCCTCGGAGGGAAGTGATGGCGACCAGCAAGAAACGGACAGCGGAGATCCAGGCGGGCTTCGTCGTGATCATCGGTCTGGCAATCCTCGCGGCGGGGCTCTATTGGGTCGGCGGCGGCGCCGACCAGTGGCGCAAGAAGGCCGAATACACGATCTTTTTTGCCAACGCGGGGGGCCTGTCGAAGGGCAACGACGTGCTGCTTGACGGACGCAAGGTCGGCAAGGTCGTGCTCGTACGCGCCGCGGACGAATCGGAGTTGCCCGCGACGATTCTGGGGCATACCTACGGGAACTGCTCGGTCGTCCAGGTCGCGATTTTCGAGTCGGAGCGCGTCCCCATCGATAGCCGGATCCAGACCAGCAAGTCGATCACCGGCACGGTGACGCTGCTCGTCAGCAGCGGCGAGAAGACCGTCTACATGACGGACGACATGCGGCTCGAGGGCGAAGCGCGCGCCGATTTCGAGGGGTTGACGCACGAAGCCAAACTGCTTCTCGTCGATGTCTCCGCGGCGGTCAGGGAGTTCAAGACGCTGGCGGAAAAGGCGAGCACGCAGGTGGACGCCATCGGCATGGCGCAACTGCGCGAGGACATCGGCAAGCTGGTCAAGCGGGGCGACGAGTTCGTCGCGCGACTCGACAAGCTGGTGGCCGAGGGTTCGGACGACACGCTGGCGATGCTGAGTGGCGCGCGCGAGGCGGTCACCGAATTCAAGGAGCTCGGAACCACGCTCAAGGGTGACTGGTCCGAAAAGCTCGAGCCGCAGGCGGAGCGCGCGCTGACCGGCGCGGCCGACCTGATGGAGGACGCCAAGCCCAAGCTGTCGGCCGTGCTCCAGAAGCTCGACGACTTCGGCGAACTTGCCGGCAAGGCGATGGTGCGCATCGATGACCTCGCCGCGGAGATGCAGGACACCGTCGTCGAAGGGCGGCCGCATCTGATCGCCACGCTGCGCAAGGCACGCCAGGCGATGGCGGACTTCGCCGAAACGACCAACGACCTCAAGACCTCGCCGTGGAAGCTGGTGAACAAGCCCTCCGGCGGCGAGATCAAGCGTGCCTACTTCTACAACGCCACGCAGGCCTACCTGCGGGCGGCGGGGGAGGTGCGCGAGGCGGTGGACGATCTCAAGACGCTCAAGAGCCTCGGCGCGCTCACCAACGAAAGCGGCCAGGAAGCCGTCGATCGCGCGACCAAGCGACTCGACGAAGCGGTCGACAAGATGAACGAACAAGAGGCCGCGATCACGAGAGGGCTGGCCGAGGGCAAGTAGAAGGAGCGCTGGAAGCTGGAGGCGGGATACGGATCCAATCCGGTCCAGCTTCAAGCCTCGGGCTTCCGCCGTGCTCGAATAGTTGCCCCGCGTCGGACAATCGCTGAAAAGGAGTATTCCGGATGCCCAAGGTCACTATCTTCGGGGCGGGTAACGTTGGCGCCACCTGCGCCTTCCAGCTCGCCGAACGCAACATCGCGGACATCACGATGATCGACATCGTGGACGGCATGCCGCAGGGCAAGGCCCTCGACATGGCGCAGTGCGGCGCGCTGCTTGACTACGACGTCGAAATCGAGGGAAGCAACGACATGAACGACGTCGCCGGCAGCGATGTCGTCGTGGTCACGTCGGGCATTCCGCGCAAGCCGGGCATGGACCGCATGGACCTGCTCAAGATCAATGCCGGCATCATGAAGAGCGTCGGCACCGCGATTCGCGAAAGCGCGCCCGACGCGGTGATCGTCGTGATCACGAACCCGCTCGACGTGATGGCCTACGCGATGCTCCAGGTGACCGGCTTCCCGCGCGAGCGCGTGGTCGGCATGGCGGGTGTCCTCGACGCCGCGCGCTTCCGCCGCTTCATCGCGTGGGAGGCGGGGGTGTCGGTACGCGACGTCGCCGCGATGGTGCTCGGCGGCCACGGCGACCAGATGGTGCCGCTGCCGCGCTTCAGCACGATCAACGGCGTTTCGATCACCGAGCTGATCCCCGAGGATCGCATCCAGGCGATGTGCGACCGCACCCGCACGGGCGGCGGCGAGATCGTCAAGCTGCTCAAGACCGGCTCTGCGTTCTATGCCCCCGCGGCGTCGGGCGCTGTCATGGTCGAGGCGATTCTGCGTAACACCGGTCACCTCGTGCCGGCGTGCGCCTTCCTGCAGGGCGAGTACGGCTACGACGACCTCTATATGGGCGTCCCGGTCAAGCTCGGCACGGGCGGCATCACGCAGATCGTCGAACTCGAACTGACCGACGACGAAAAAGCGATGCTCGACGTATCGGCGGAAGCCGTGCGCAAGGGAATCGCCGACGTCGCGCAGTTCATCGATTAGCGCTTCCAGGATCGGCCTTGGGCTATGAGCTTAGGGCTTTGCGCAGTAACCAGGCCGGTCCTCGGCGAGCGGCTTGGAGTGGGGCCTCGTCTGTTGTGGGGGACGGCCCCGGGACTGGCGAGGCCCAATCACGGTCGGTGCGCAAGCGGTTGGTCTGGTCGTTGCTCAGAGCTCAAAGCCCACGGCTCAAAGCCGATCCCGAGCCGTGCTGAAGATCGGGCCGCCCGCGACTCGGTCACTCCAGGTCGCGCCAGCGCTGGCGCACGATGTCCCAGCGCAAACGATCGCCATCGAGAAGCTGCGGATCGAACTCGTCGGACTGCAATGTCTCGAGCAAGGGCGCGATCGCGCGGCCCGTCGTTTCGTCGACCAAGCGGTAGAAGACGGTGCAGCAGTTGCGCGCGGGGCGGTCCTCGAAACCCGGGATGGACCGGAAGTCGGCGGGAGGCGGTGCCTCTGCGAGCGTTTCGTCCAGCCGTGCAAGCCCCTCTTCGCCGAGCGCATCGAGGAGCTTGTCGCCGACCAGTGTGAACCCCGCAGTGTCGCGGCGCATCGCGGCGGGGCGGGTCGTTCCGTAGTGTCCGAGCAGCCGCGTCCATCGACCGAAGGCGGGCTCGGCGGTCGCTTGCGCGTCGAGGCGCACCACGACAGCCGGGGTGTTTTCCGGCGCCGGATTGGGCGCGGTGCCGTCGGCGCTCGGTCCGGCGATGCGGATCGCGCCCGGAGGAGGATCGGTGGGCGGCTGCTGCGTCGGTTTGGGCGGCGTGGGCCGCAATCGCTCGACATCCTTGCGCCACCGCTCGAGCGCTTCGGTGCGCGTGTCGCCGCAAGCGAGCGCGATTCCGTCGTAGCCGTCGGCGGCGACCCAGCACGCATGGACCGGCAGCCGATCGTGGTACAGACCGTGCCGGATCGCCCGCACGCCGCGGAGCCAGACGCCGCGCAGTGCACCCGGTAGGTGGACCGGCATATGCACGCTGCCCGGACCGTGGCGTTCGAGGTCGAGGCCGGCCGCGAAGTCGGCCAGAAGTTCGACCGGCTGTGCCGATCCGCGTTTCAGGAAGGGGACCACACCGGCCAGTGTCCGTGGGTTCGCGCTTCGAGCGGTTTCGAACCAGTGTCCGTCCTCGCCGTACGTAACCGTGATGGACTCCGGCCCATCGTGCACGATCACCTCTCCCGGCCCCGCGTGCCGCAAACGCGGACGCCGCTTCCTCGCCGCGGACGGCGGCGGCTCCCCCTCCGCGTCGCTGAGCATGATCACATGCGAGAGTCGGCCTCCGATGCGAAGACTCACCAGCGGCCAGGGGACGTAGTCGTCTTCGCCCGACCGCGCGCGCCGGAACAGCACGAGATTCGTGCCGTCGTTCGCACTCTCGACGTACGCGTCGTCACCGAGCAGATCCTCGACCATCCGGAACAGCATTTCCGCATGCCGCGAGGTCGGTACGGCGTCCCGCACCATCCGCACCGCGAGCGTGGACCCGTCATCCTGGCGTTCCTCTTCATTTCCCATGGGGCCATGGTCGCATGGCGACCACCGCGACAACTTCGCATTCGCCGCAGCTGATCGCTCCATGCTTCAATACGCTCGGCGCAGCTTCGTGCCGAACACCGGATGGAGGTAGCAGATGAAGTCAGTACTGGCAGCGACGCTGGCAGCCGCCGCCGGCATGCTCATCGGGTTTCTCATTTGGGGCGGGACGCACGATGCCTCGCCGCGCGAGGGTCCAAAGCGTGGAGGTGGAGATCCGGCGACTACGCCCAGCGGACGTCCTCCGGCCGCCACCAGGATTGCGGGTCGCGGACTCCTGCCGATCGGCGGAGGGAAGTACCTCGAGGGGGCGTGGAACGGCAAAGGCAGGTTCGTCGTGCTGAGTCGGTGCAACGGAGTGGGGGTGGGAGCCGGGTCGGGGCCGATTCTCGTCCCCCGCGATATCGAGGAGCTCCTCTGGCACGACAGCGTCACGTTTCCGAGCCGAATCGACGCTCTCACCGCAATCGACCGGCTTGTTTCGGAACCGGGAGGCTAGGAACCGTTGTCCGTTTGGGAAGGCTCGATCACTCTTCCGCGCTGAAGAAGAGTGCGGTGGCCTGTCGCAGGCCGCCATTCGCGAAGACGGTGGGCAGGCCGCCCAGGATCCAGACATCGCCCCTGCTGTCGAGCACCGATGCGTGGTGCGAGGCGGGGCGCGGCAGCAGGAAGTTGGGCACGCGGAAAAAGCGGCCGGTCGCGCCTTCGGGAATCATCACGTCGAT
>CBDURV010000389.1:0-4615 GCA_965369495.1 uncultured bacterium | reverse complement strand
CGAGCTGGACGGGGTGGAGGGGCCCGGGGTGGAGGGGCCGGCGCAGCTTGCCTATCTCGCCATCGATGGCGACGACGCAACGCCGCTGCAGATCCACCTCTACGGGATCGATCCGGAGTCGGGCCGGCCGTGGCGCACGCAGCGCAGCGTGCCGGCACGCGGCTGGGGTCGCATCAACCGCCGTCGCTTTATTCCCTTGTGGCATGCCGGGGACCTCTACGTGCCGCTGCGCGGTTCCCCGCTTTATCGCTTCCGCGGGGCGGAATTCGAGAGCTTCCCGATCGTGGCGGAGCGGGTGGAAGTGATCCAGGACCGGGTCGTCTGTCTCGGGCGGCGGGAGGGCGCGGGGATCTGGATCGATGGCGCGTGGCACACCTTGTCGAAGGAGAAGCTGCACCCCGGATTCAAGGATTTCGCCGGGCCCGGCGTGGTGGAGCATCCGGGCGGGGGGCTGATCGCCCTGTGCGCGGATGGCGGCGAACTGCCGGGAGTCGAGGGCGCCCCGCCCGCGCGCTTGCCGGAGGGGCTCTATTCGGGTTTCGTGAGCAGCGCCGGAGGCCTGTGGGCCGTCGAGGAATCCACGGCCCCGCGCCAAATCCCAGTCGAACTCCACTAGTACGGCGCCAGGCACCTTTGTTCCATCTTCCTGTAGCCAGTCGTGGACACTTCCGGCGGCGGGCGGGGGATGGAACGATGTGAATTCGGTCGGTCTCCGTGCTTTGACACGCCCCGAATCCGCGGATACCTTGATCGATTCGATCCACCCCGTCCAGCCGGCGGCGGGGGGGCGGACGGGCCGGGTTGGCCCGCCGTCGATACGTTGTCCGGCGGAGGTTTTTGTGTCCATCGTTCAGGTCAAGGAGCTCCTCGACGCTGGCGTCCAGTTCGGCCATTTGGCATCGGTCTGGAACCCGCGCATGGAGCCCTTCATTTACGGCAAGCGGAACGGCATCCACATCATTGATTTGAAGGGAACCGTCCGCGGTCTGATCCGCAGTTACAACTTCCTGCAGCGGTTGTGCGGAGACGGAAAGGGAATCCTTTTCGTTGGGACCAAGCGGCAGGCGCGCAACGCCGTCATTTCCGAAGCACGCCGGTGCGGCCAGTCCTTCGTTTCCGAACGTTGGCTGGGCGGCATGCTCACCAACTTCTACACGATCCGTCAGCGGCTCAAGCGGCTTGCGGAGCTGGAGGATCTCGAGGCTCAGGGTCCGGCCGCGTTCGTCACCAAGCGGGAAATGTCCCGTGCGATTCGCGAGCGTCGCAAGATCCAGAAGAACCTCGACGGCGTCCGCACGATGGAGACGCTTCCGGGCGCCATCATCGTGATCGACCCCGTCGTGGAGCACATCGCGGTGGCCGAGGCGAACAAGCTCGGCATTCCCGTGATCGCGCTGCTCGACACCGATTGCGATCCCAGCAAGATCGACATCCCGATTCCCGGCAACGACGATGCGATGCGCGCGATTCAGATCGTGCTCGCGCGTCTTTCCGATGCGGTGCTCAAGGGCGTCCAGGACTGGAAGATCAAGGAAGCCATCATCCGCAAGCAGGAAGACGACCGTCGTCGCGCCGAGGAGAAGCGCCGCGAGGACATCCGCAATCGCCAGCGCGCGGAAGCGGCCGCCAAGAAGCGCACCGAGGACGCCGAGCGCAAGGCCCGCCAGCAGGCGGCGCAGGAAGCCGCGGAATCCGAAAAGAAGCCCGGCGGCAAGAAAGCCGGCGGAACTGATGAAGCGCCCGCGGGCGCGGGAGAGTAGGGCTCATGTCGATTGACGCCAAGACCGTGGGCGAACTGCGCAAGCGGACCGGCCTCCCGATGATGAAGTGCAAGAAGGCGCTGCAGGAAGCCGATGGCGACCTGGAGAAGGCCGCCGACAACCTGCGCAAGCAGGGCGTGAAGGCATCCGAAAAGGTCGCTTCGCGCGAGCTGATGGAAGGCCTCGTCTTCGTGCATCGCGAAGGCAACGCGGCGTGCGCCGTGTCGATCATGTGCCAGACCGATTTCGTGGCCAAGGCCGAGGATGTGGTCACGTTCGGCAACAAGCTCGCCGAGTTGTTGATGGCGGGCGCGCCGAGCGACACCGGAACCGGCGACCAGCTCGACGATTTCGAGATCAACGGCACGACCGTCAAGAAGAGCTACGACGACTTCGCGCTGCGCATGGGCGAGAACATCAAGGTGGGCGAGTGGGCGCGCTTCAAGCCGGACAACGGCGTGGTCGCGGTCTACGAGCACCACAACGGCCGCATCGCGGCGCTCGTCGAGTTCGAGGGCGCTTCGCTCAACGACTACGCCCCGGTCATGACGCTCGGCAGCGAGCTCGGCATGCAGCTCTCCTTCTACAAGGACGTCAAGGCGCTCAACCGCGACGGCCTCGACCAGGAGTGGGTTGCCAAGGAGCGCGAAATTTTCGTCGCGCAGTCCGAGAACATGCCCGAGGACAAGCGGGCGATGATCGCCGAGGGCAAGCTCAACAAGCGCCTCAAGGATGTCGTCCTGCTCGAGATGCCGTTCATCAAGGACGACAAGGTGAGCGTGACCGACAAGATCGCCGCGGTCGGCAAGGAAGCCGGCGTGGAGTTCTCTATCAAGCGTTTCGCGCGCATCGGCGCCGGAGCCTGAGTCTCTGGCACGGCACGTTATTGCTGGCACGTCGCCTGACGGCGACGTAGCGGCGCACATTCAGTAGAGTCACACACATGGACTACGACACGATCCTGCTCGAATCGTCCGAGAAGATGGACCACTGCGTGGAACACTTCCAGGGCGAACTGCGTGGTGTCCGGTCGGGGCGCGCGTCGCCCGGACTGGTCGACTCGTTAAAGGTCGATTACTACGGCAGCCCGACACCGCTGGGTCAGATGGCCCAGATCTCGGTGCCCGAGCCGCGGCAAATCGTGATCAAGCCTTTCGATGCGTCGGTGATTGCCGAGGTGGCCAAGGCCATCCAGGCGAGTGACCTGGGCGCCAATCCCAATGTCGACGGCAAGATCATCCGACTCAACATTCCGCCCCTGTCGGAAGAGCGTCGCAAAAAGATGGTCGGGCTCGTGAAGGAAAAGGGCGAGGCGGGCAAGGTAGCCATCCGCAACGTGCGCCGCGATGCCAACAAGCACGCGGACACGTCGCAAAAGGATGGCGACTTGACCGAGGACGACTGCAAGAAGCTCAAGGAAGAGATCCAGGAGCAGACGAAGGGACATGAGGGCACGATCGACAGTCTGCTTAAGCAGAAGGTCGATGAACTCATGGAAGTCTGACCCGTGTTTTCTGCACATCCGCTGACGCGGCAGTGTCACTGGCACATCCGCTGACGCGGATGTAGCGGGGGCGAACGATAGATTCAAGGGCCCCGGACTTCGGTTCGGGGCCTTTTTCGTTAGAGGAACGGGATGTGGGGGATCAGGCCCAGCGCGGGGACGATCGACCAGTAGATCTTCTCGGCACGGGGCAGCTTGCTGGAGGCGATACCGATCGCGATGGCGAAGTTGATCAGTAGAAGTCCCGTAGTCAGCCCGGACGATTGCAGGCCGTCGAGTCGCCACACATAGAAGCCGAGTATGAGCGCGGCGGTTGCGAGTGCCACACCGACTTCCTCTCGCGTTGACTGACGCCGTGCGGGTCGTTTCGGTCTCGGCCGAGCCTTCGCGCGCGGAGCGGTCGCCGGGGGCCGCTGCTCAATCCGCCGCGACCGGCGGCGCGCCAACCAGTATCCGACGCTCATGACGGCGAGCCACGCCACGTCGCGAGCATCGTCAGTCAGCATGGCGCCCCAGATTGCGAGGGCGGCGGCACAGAGTGCGAGGATCCAGTAGCGGGGCAGTCGGCGCCCGGAGGAGCGCAGGCGTCGCTGGTGTGCGTTGCGGCGAACACGGAGCAGCGGGCCTCGCCAACCGCGGCCGCCCAAGAAGCGATATCGGGATCGGTTCCGCGGCAGCGGATCCATCGATCGACGGAGCACCCTGAATCGTCTGAGTTCCATGCTGACCCGAGTGAATTCTATGTGTTCCGGCGCGCTGCCATCAGACAAACGGCAGGTACGGGACGACGCCAGCCATCGGCGCGATGGACCAGAGGATCTTCCACGCGGTGCGGAGCGAGCTGATCCAGATACAGACCAGTGCAACGAGGCCGAGCACCATGAACGCCGAGCTCATGTAGTCCGACACCGACTGTCCGAACCCGCGTACATAGAACCCGAGTGCCAGCGCCGCGAAGCCCGCGGCCAGCAGCGTCTCCCAGAGTGACGAGTCGCGGCGCTCACCGCGGTATCGCCGCAGGCGTGACCGTCGCAGGACGATGTCGGGCCCCATGCCCTCGATCCCACGCTTGCGGCGGCGCCGGAGGTACGGCGAAGCTCTTTCGAGATTGCGAAACAGCTTGCCCGTGTTGAACCGAATCGAGCCGACCATGAATGAGACTACCGCGCCCAACGGGCCCGCATTCGTTCCGGGTGCGAGACCCCCCTTCGTCCTCTCGCCCGGATTGGTAGAATCCGAACAACCAACCGGGGGCTTAGCTCAGTTGGTAGAGCATCGGACTTTTAATCCGCTGGTCGTGGGTTCGAGTCCCTCAGCCCCTACCAAAGAAGGCTTCCCCTGCGGAAGCCTT
>CBDURV010000388.1:0-4636 GCA_965369495.1 uncultured bacterium | reverse complement strand
AGGCTTTTTTTTCTTGGGGGGCTGCTTGGGCTCCGAGGTCTTCGTCTCGCCGGGCGTCGGGGGCGGTGCGGGCAGCGGCGCGGCGCGCACGCCGACCAGGGCGCGTTGCCCCTCGCGCGCCGCGGCGGCCATGACGAGGCCGAAGGCGCGCGCCAACGACTTGGAGCTGCTGCGCTTGGCCGCCCGTGACTGGAACACGCGTTTGCCTGCGCCGCTACCGGCGCGATAGACGCTCCGCACGCGGTCGATCGATACGACGATCGTCTGCCCGCCGGCCGCGGTGATGCGCGGCGCGACGATGCCCAGCAGGTTGCCCGAAAAATCGATCGCGGGCGCGCCCACGGAACCGGGATTGACCAGCGCGCTGATGTGCACCGAGTCGATCTCGTCGCCCTTGCGGACCAGTCCGCTCACCACACCGAGGCTGGCCGTCGGCGTCGATTCGCGACCGGCGCCGAACGTGTTCCCGACGAGCATCACCCACTCGCCGGTTTGCACAACCTGCAGTGTCCCGCACTTGAGCATGCGGCCACGCGCCCCCTTGGCGCGCAGCAGTACGGTGTCGGTCTCGACGTTGGCGTCGATGACTTCCGCCACGACTGCGGTCTTGGCGCCCGCCAGTCGAACCGGAACGCTCGTCGGGAGGTTGCCGGCCTTATCGAGAAGCAGCGAGCGCAGGGTCAAGATCACGCCATCCGAAGTGACCACCACGCCGCTCGCGTCGAGGTCGAGCTTCTTGGGCGTGACCACGGTCACGATGGAGGGTCGCACACGCTCGAGCAGGCGCACCATCTCCGCCTCGGCGGCGCGCAACTCGCGCGCGGCCGCACTGGACGCCAAGAGCGCGAGAACCAGGACCGCGCGCATCACTCGAGCAGCCCCGCCTGCGTCGCCGCGTCGCAGAGCGTGATCTTCATGCTGCGCGACGAAGTGCGACGGCGCACCTTGATCTTGAGGCGTTCGTCCGGTTCGTGCACGGCGAGCAGCGCGGAAAGACCCGCGCCGTTCTTGACCTCGATTCCGTCCACGACCGTGATCACGTCCCCCACCCGCACGCCCGCCTTCGCGGCGCCGCCGGCCGGATGGACGATCGTCACCTCGACACCGTCGGCCGCCTTTTTCCATTCGACGCCGAGGTAGCCGCGCTGGCCGACCGGGAGCGGCCCCGTGCGCTTGCGCTCGCGCCCGGTCTCCTTGAGGAACGCGTTGTAGTTGGCCAACCGGAACTTCGCCACCTTGGTCGAACGTCCGCGTTTGTAGGTAACCGCGACAATCTTCCCTTCCGGCTGCTTGCCGATCAGGTTGATGAATTCGGTGCGGTTCTTGACCCGCTTGCCAAGCACCTTGGTGATGACGTCGTCCTTCTCGATGCCCGCCGCGTCGGCAGGACTGCGCGCGACGACCGCCTTGACCCGCGCGCCGCCGCCCCGGACGTTCGTGGCCGTTTCGACGCGAGTGAGGCCGTGAAACCCGTAGCCGACGCCCCCGCCCTCGTCCTTGAGCAGCTTGCGCATGAACAGCCGAATCTGATTGACGGGAATCGCGAAACCCACGCCGGAGTTAGAGCGCCCCTGCCGCGAGTTCATCAAGCCATTGATTCCGACAAAACGTCCCTTGGCATCGAACAGCGGGCCGCCGGAATTGCCCGGATTGATTTCGGCGTCGGTCTGCAGCGAGTCGATGTAGAGGTACCCGGTCTCCGCCGCCGCGCGCCCTTGGCCCGAAACAATGCCCATCGTCACGACAGGTGTGCCGTCGAGCGCGTGGCCATGCGGATTGCCCATGGCAAAAACGAACGCGCCCGGCTTGAGCTTGGCGGCGTTGCCATCGCGCCACGAGACGAACGGGAAGCGCTTCTTGCCGCGCAACTTGACCAGCGCGATGTCCCCCTTCACGGCGCCCTCGCTCGTGTCGGCAAACAGCACGGCGGGATAGCGGACGCCGTCCGGCAACGTGACCGTCAGGTGGCCGGCGCCCGCGACGACGTGCACATTGGTGAGCAGGAATCCGCGCGCATCGACCAGCACGCCGCTGCCAAGGCTACGCATGCGCATGGAGACCTTGCCGGTCGCGGCGTCGTACTGCGCCGCGTAGTTGGAGACGGCGCCCACCGCCGGCGAGACCGCGTCGATCAACTTCTGGATGTCCGTCTCGAGATCCCGGACGCGCGCCCTGGCCCTGGCAAGTTCGGCGGCGCCATCGTCGTCCTGCGCAAAGACGAGGGCACACAGCAGGGAGAGCACGAAAAGCCGACGGGGCATGGGTTCCCATCTTATCGGCGGGGTGCTACGGACAGATAAAGGGAGGGGCGCGGGGGGGGCCGAGCCAGGCCCGCCCGGCAAACCGAAGCGCCCGGAGCCCCCGCGGGGCTCTGCGCGCCAGCCCCGAGGTTCCAACTACGCGACTGTCGCCCGGGACGATGCCGCCTCGCCCTGATTGCCGGACGGTCTAGGTTGGAAAAGAACCGCCTGGGCGCGTCTCGCTGGCGAGAGGAGTCGTGAACCACACTGGTTGCAGGGGTGAGGCCCGTAGTTGGAACCTCGGTCATGGCGTGAAGAACCACCTCGTGGTTCTTCACGCGTTGGTTTGTCGGACGACCTAGGCTCGGTCCCGGTCACCAAAAAAAGAACCACCTGGCAGAGCCAGGCGGTTCTTTATTTTGGTGACCCCTACGGGACTCGAACCCGTGTTTGAGCCTTGAGAGGGCTCCGTCCTAACCGCTAGACGAAGGGGCCATCTTCAATTTTCGACGCCCCCGAATTCTCAAGCTCGGAAGCTCACTCGGCCCAACGCCTAGCGGCGTAGAACCATCAAAAAGACACAACCGCTAGCGCGGTTGCGCCCGTCTCAACCGCGTAAGCGGTTGAACCAGCAACATCGTGGCTGAGGAGGCAGGACTTGAACCTGCAACTTCCAGATTCAGAGTCTGGCGTTCTACCAATTGAACTACTCCTCAATCGGTGCCGGAACCGACGACTCCGGCGAAGGGGGAAGAGTAAAAGCAGACCCTCGGTCCGTCAAGAAGCGGACGAGTCCGGAATTCTCGCCCCGACAGGCGTTCTAATGGGCTCATGGCCTCCCTAATCACGCTCACCCTGCTCTTGTTTGCCGCGCCGGCCGCGGGCCAGAATCAGGTTCCCGAGGTCGTCACGCTGCTCAAGGCGGAAAAACACGAGCAGGCGATCAAGCTGCTGCTGGAGATCGCCAAGCACAAGAGAAACGACGAAGAAGCGGTCGCGCTGGTCAAGCTCATCCGGGCCGCCAAGCCGAAGCGGCCGCCGGAGGTCATGGACGCGGCGTTTCTGGCGCTCAAGGGCATCGGCAGCCGCAAGGTGACGCGCTCGCTGCTCGCCCTCTTCAAGCACAGCCGGCTCAAGAAGGATCCTCGCATCCGCAAGGGCATCTGCGTCGCGCTGGGTGGCTCGGCCGACCCCAAGGCGGTCGATGAACTCACCGACCGCATGCGGGATCCGAACGACCATGTGATCGGCGCCGCGATCGAGGCGGCGGGCGCCTACCTCTACTCGAGCGAGGCGATCCGCAAGGAGATGTTCAAGGCGGTCGTCGGCGTCTACGAGCCCACCTGGAACATGAAGGAGTCGATCAAGCCGGACGAGAAGATGAAGCGCCAGCGCGCCGAACGAAAGTGGGAGATCATCGCCAAGCCGTCGGAGCGCTCGCTGCGTCTGCTCTCCAACACCACCCAGGAGGATCCGCCCGCGTGGCGGCGCTGGTGGAACAAGAACAAGCGGCGGAAGTGGGAAGAGCTCGAGGGCTAGGAGATTGGAGCTAGACGCTGGAAGCTTGAGGCTGGACGCCGCGACCAGGCCGCTACCATGCGTGGTGGGTATCTGTGGGGTTTCGGACGGCTGCGCGTTCGATACCGGACGCCTCCGTCCTACTGCGTTCCGCTAGGCACGCGAAGCCGACTCGAGGACTAGCGATCCCGATCGACCCGTTCGGCCCAGATGGAGTGACCGAGGTAGAGCACGAAGCCTGGCAGACACCCAACCACGACCGGAACGACAACCTCGATGTTCCAGATGTAATCGCGGTCAGCGAGGTAGTGCACGGTTGCTATCGAACAGCCCGCGCCCGAGAGGGCACCGCAGACTAGGCCTGCGAAGCGCTCGTGCGGCAACAGAATGAGGCCCGCCAATGCGCCACCGATGGCGGCGATGAGGGTCTGCTCATGCGGCCCGAACCAATGGTCACCGTGCTCCCACTCCATGAAGATGGGAACAATCACAATTAGCACGAACAGCGTGATAGCAATCGCCTTTCGACTCTCGCCGCGCGCCACCTCTTCCTCGTGCTCGGTCCGCCTCCTGCGAAACCACAAGATTCCCCCCTTCGTTCGAACACCGTCAGGTGACCGAAAGTTTTACCGCTTCCATTGGCAGAAAATGCTCCCTCGCGCCAACGCCGTCAGGTGTTGGGCCAGTAAAGCGGGGGCCGGGCGATAAGCCGGGTTCTGTCGTGGACGGTCATTTGTCTGGGACGGCGGTTGCCCGCCGCCTCCAACGGCCATTTCGGGGATCGACGGAACGAGCCGCTCCTCCCCCCTCTTAGGCCTTTCATCGGGTGGGGTTTGCCGTGCCGGGGATGTCACCATCGCCCGCGGTGGTCTCTTACA
>CBDURV010000387.1:0-4655 GCA_965369495.1 uncultured bacterium | reverse complement strand
ATGCTGCGCAAGACGGTGTGGAGAATGCCGCCGTTGCGGTAGTAGTCCACCTCGACCGGAGTGTCGATGCGACAAACCGTATCGAACGCAGTTTCTTTGCCGCTGGCGTGCCGCGCGGTGACGCGCACCGTCTGGCGCGGCTGGAGGCTGTCGTCCACAGCGACGGCGAACGTCTCCGTGCCGTCGAGTCCCAGCGACTCGTGCGTCTCGCCCTCCACGAAGCAGAGCGGCAGAACGCCCATGCCGACCAGATTGCTGCGGTGAATGCGCTCGAACGAAGTGGCGATCACGGCGCGCACGCCCAGCAGATAGGTGCCCTTCGCCGCCCAGTCGCGCGACGAGCCCATGCCGTAGTCCGTGCCCGCCAGCACGACCAGCGGGATGCCCGCCTCGCGGTAGTTCATCGCCGCGTCGTAGACGAACGACGCCGTCTCGGGCGTCGCCAGTCCACCGTCGGTCGATGTCGTGAAGTCCGTCGTGTAGCCGCCCTCGGTTCCCGGAGCAAGCTGGTTGCGCACGCGGATGTTGGCGAAGGTGCCGCGCGTCATTACGCGGTCGTTGCCGCGTCGGCTGCCGTACGAGTTGTACATTCCGACCGGCACGCCGTTGTCGTCGAGGTACTGCGCGGCGGGCGTGCCGCGCGCGATGGCGCCGGCGGGGCTGATGTGGTCGGTGGTAATCGAATCGCCCAGCTTCATCAGGCAGCGCGCGCCGGTGATCGCCGCGATGGGCGACGGTTCGGGCGCAAGGCCGACGAAGAAGGGCGGTTCCTGCACGTAGGTCGAATCCGCATCCCAGCCGAAGAGCGCGCCGGTCGATGCGGCGATCGCTTTCCACTCGGCCGACCCGCCGAACACGTCGCCATACTCCTTTTCGAACTGCTCGCGCTTGATGCTGGTGCCGACGAGTTCGTCAACCTCCTGCTGCGACGGCCAGATGTCGCGCAGGAAGACCGGCTTCCCTTCCCGGTCCTCGCCGATGGCGTCGGACTCGAAGTCGATATCGACCGTACCCGCGACGGCGTAGGCGACGACCAGCGGCGGCGAAGCGAGGTAGTTGGCCTGCGTGTGCGGGTTGATGCGCCCTTCGAAGTTGCGGTTACCCGAAAGCACCGAGGCCACGACGAGATCGCCGCCCTGGATGCCCTCGACGATCGGTTCGGGCAGAGGCCCGGAGTTGCCGATGCAAGTCGTGCAGCCGTATCCGACGGTATAGAAACCGAGCGATTCGAGGTCCTTGTCGAGTCCCGCCTCCTCATAGTAGTCGGTGACCACTTTGGAACCGGGCGCCAGCGACGTCTTGACCCACGGCTTGCGTGTGAGGCCGCGCGCGGCCGCCTTGCGCGCGACGAGGCCCGCCGCCACCATCACGTCGGGGTTCGAGGTGTTGGTGCAGGAGGTGATCGCCGCCAGCACGACCGAGCCGTGCTTGAGGTCGAACTGTTCGTCTTCGTTGTTCACGGCGACGGCGGCGGGTTCGCTCTTGCCGAACGTCTCGCTCAGGTCGCTGTGGAACTGCGTCTGCATGTCGCGCAGGTTGATGCGGTCCTGGGGACGTTTGGGACCGGCGAGTGCGGGCTCAACCGTCGAGATGTCGAGTTCCAGCGTATCGGTGTAGACCGTCTCGCGGCTGTCGTCGCGCCAGAGGCCCTGCGCCTTGCAGTACTGTTCCACGGTTCCGACGAGATCCTCGTCGCGCGCGGTGAGACGCATGTAGCGCAGCGTGTGCTCATCGACGGGGAAGAGCCCCATCGTCGCGCCGTACTCGGGCGCCATGTTGGCGATCGTGGCGCGCGTGGCGAGCGTCATGTGGTCGAGCGCGGAGCCGAAGAACTCGACGAACTTCCCGACCACGCCGTGCGCGCGCAGAATCTCCGTCACGCGCAGCACGAGGTCGGTGGCGGTCGTACCCTCGCGCAACTCGCCGGTGAGACGCATGCCGACCACCTCGGGAATGAGCATGTAGATCGGCTGGCCCAGCATGATCGCCTCGGCCTCGATGCCGCCCACGCCCCAGCCAACGACACCGAGGCCGTTGATCATGGTGGTGTGCGAATCGGTTCCGACGAGCGAGTCGGGATAGAGCGTGCCGTCGTCGCCGGTCCAGACCACCTTGGCGAGGTACTCCAGGTTGACCTGGTGGACGATGCCCGTCGCGGGCGGCACGACGCGGAAGTTGTCGAACGCCTGCTGGCCCCACTTGAGGAACTCGTACCGCTCGCGGTTGCGCTCGAACTCCTTTTCGGAGTTGAGTTGCAGCGCCAGGCCGGAATTGAACGCGTCCACCTGCACCGAGTGGTCGATCACGAGGTCGCACGGCACGAGCGGGTTGACCTTGTCGGCGCTCGACTCGTCGCCCGTCATGCGCACCACGCCCGAACGCATCGCCGCGAGATCGACGACGGCGGGAACGCCGGTGAAGTCCTGCAGCACGACCCGCCCCGGCTTGAAGGGGATTTCCGTCTCCGCGACGTTGCGGGCGTCATAGGCGGCCAGCGCACGCACGTGGTCCTCCGTGACGATCCGGCCGTCGCACTGGCGCAGGCACGCCTCCAACAGCACCTTGATCGACACCGGCAACGATGCCGCCGCCGCGTCGTCGAGGACGCGATCGAGCCGATAGATCGTGCGCGGACCTTGGGGAGTCTGGAGGGTATCGCGGGCAGAGAACGAATCAGTTGCGCTCATGGACGCATTTTATCCGTTCGCCTAAGCGATCATCGTCCTCTTCCGATGCGGTCAACCGTGACGAGGAAGAGGCAGGGCTTCGTGCCGCTGGTTGCCCCCCCCACGATGGAGGTCTTGCCCAGCGGAACCCACATCGCCCCCTGCGCCAGGGTCATCTCGAGGTCCGGGAGTTCGAGCGGGCCGTGCTCGGTATCGACGCGCCGAATGGGCTCCGCGAGATTCGTGCGCGTCAGCGCGAAATCGATGCGGGCCCCATTGCCGCCCTCATCGAGCAGCGCCGTCAACTCCACCGCCATGCCGCTGAACACCTCATGGCGGATCGGGTCGCCGATCGTCGCCTCCTGCGCGATCTCGACCTCGTAATCTTGCAGGTACGAAACACGCCGGCCGATCCGCTCGCTCAGGCGCACACCGCTGTGGCAAATCGTCTCCGCGACGCCCAAGGGCTCCCGCGACAAGAGCTCCTTCGCCTCGGCGGCGGAAAGTTCGCGCGCGCGACGGTCGAACAGCGCCTGATCGGCCGCGGTTACCGGCACCGCCACAAAACGCACGCGCATCTGTCGGTCGTTGGCCGCCCGCAGGTTGTTCAACAGCGACTCGATCTTGCGCTGGACGCGGGGAATGTGATTCACCAGCAGCCGATTCACACGCCATTCCATGTCCACGCCCTCGATCTCATCCCAGGTCGCCGGCTCGATCGTCATGCGGATGAGTTCGATCATGACCTCCTCCGGGAAGGGGGTACTCGCTTCGGGCAATTCGGGCGACTCCGGGCCTTTGTAGTTCGAGGGCAGCAGGTTCACCATGTCGCCAGCACTGTGCGAGTGGGCCAGCAACAGATCGCCCACCTCGTGGATCCGCAGGACGGGACGGCCGCCCGCGCCTCGCTTGGGTACACGCGCGTCGGCGCGTTGCTTGAGCTCCTCGGAGAGCGCGCGAATGCGGCGCTTCAGATCGCTCTGGGCGTCCGTGCCCTGCCCGGAAACGGTGAGCGCACCCAGCGTGATCGCCAGACAGAAGATGATCGTGCCTCGAATCATCGCGCACCTCCCCTCTCGAGCGTGCTTGCTCGCACGAGGAAGAGTCTGTGTTCTCCGGGTCGTGGTGTGCCCGAGGCCACGATCGACCAGACACCGGCTGCTAGCTTCACGCTCACGCGCGAGTCCTGCGTAAGCAGATCGGGCATGTCCAGGTTGCCGCTGCGCCGCGTCTCGTGCCGGCGCAGGCCGACAAGTTCCTGGATGCGCAGGCCCAGCGCGAGCGAAATCATTTTGCCGTCATCGGTCGCCTGCGCGAGAGCCGAGAGGTAGCCGCCCGCCTGCGCGATTTGCACAAGCGGGTCGGCAGTACTGGCAGTCTGAGCCACCTCGACGTCGAAGTCGCCCAGCACCGCGACCTGGCGGCCGTGCCACACCAGGAACTGCGCGCCCATCAGTCCGTTGCCGCGCAGACCGAGAACGCGCCGGGCGCTGCCGCCTGCGAGGGCCGCATCCAGCGCCGCGCGATCGGAATCGGAGAGCTTGCCACCGCGCGCTGTGCGGAGTTGGCGCGAGAGCGCGGTCGGAACCGAGACGACCTCGAAATCGATCGAGACGCCCCGGTGCGCGCGCGGGCGCAGCGTGCGATCGAGAAAGGTGCGGACCTTGCCCAGAATCGCGGGCCGGTTCATCAAGATGAGGTTGAGTTGCGTCGGGGCCATCACGCCCTCGTCCCATGCCGCGGGCTCGATCGAGACGCGCACAAGTTCGGCAAGCTCCTCGATGGTTCCGAACGCCTGCGGCGACTCCTCGGCGAGGGCCGCGAACAGCGGGGATTCCGAGTCCGAGAACTCCAGGTCGTGGGACGGCGGAATCACAAATGGAATCGGCGCCGTGAGATCCTCGACGGGGAAGATCGCCAACGCGTTTCCGCGCCCATCGGCGGGCGCGGCGCCCGCGGCGTCCCAGCCAACCTGCATGGCACGCGCCG
>CBDURV010000386.1:0-4660 GCA_965369495.1 uncultured bacterium | reverse complement strand
CTTGCTGAGATCTGCAGACCACGAGGCTGCCGACAACACGAGAAGCACGGCCAGCAATCGCATCATTCCTGCCACTATACTCCGCGGCAATCGCATCCCGTGCCGTAACCTGCAACTTGCCGATACGGTGCCAGCGAATCACGCCGCCGACTGCATCGCGCGAACTCGCGCCGCTGTCACGAATCCACGAATCGCCGGCTGTGCAGCGGACATTCGCACCACGGCGGATTTACCTGGCACCGTATCTCGAGGAGCTTCTCCTGCGCCGGTGTGAAGTCCGCAGCGGCTTGTTCCTCCGGTGCCTCCTCCGCCCACTCGACGATGCCCTTGCGTCCCAGTTCAAAGTCCATGCGTCTGTGCTGCCGGCCGGACTTGCTTGTGAACCCGGGGACTCTAGCCTGTCCGCCAGAGCACGAACTGCGACGGCGGGGGTCCGGCACCCGGCGCGGTCGCGACAGTGGGATAGAATCGAACAGACGGGAGTTCCCCATGGACGAAACCAAGACAAAGGTGCGCGCACTGCTCGATCGACTTCCTGACGATTGCAGTTTGGATGACGTTCTATACCACCTGTATGTTGTCCAAAAGGTGGAGCAGGGGCTCGTAGACGCCGATGAGGGCCGCCTCATCCCGCATGAGCAGATCGCGAAAGAGCTGCGACGGAAATGGCAGACCGGGCGCGACGGGGTGCGGATCCTAGGGTTCCTTCATGGTGCGCGGGACTTCGGCCGTTGGCGCGAGGGACGGGACCTCGAGTAGAAAAGGTGGCGCATCCCGACCGACACTACACCGGCATCACCGGCAAGCTCGAGCGGCGCCTCACCGACCACCATCGTGGCAACGACGTCTCGACCGCCAAGCACCGACCCTAGCGCCCCATCACCGCCATCTGGCTCCCCGACCCCGCCAAGGCCCGCGCGTTCGAGCGCTACCTCAAAATCGGATCCGGACGCGCGTTCGCGAACCGGCACTTCTAACAGCAGGGAAGTGCGCTACGGCTGGCGCAAAGCGACGCCATAAGTCGCGACAGCGACTGGCGTTGCCGCAATCCGATGGCGCACGCAGTACCCGCCCCGCTACCCCTTCTCCCCGTGCTCCTCCCACGCTTGCATGATGTCGCGGTGGAGCGGGACGTTCTCGATCATGGAGTCGCGGTCCTCCTCCGGCGCGTGGTCGCGGAGGTGCGTGAGCAAGCGGTGCGCCTCGTCGAGGTGGGTACGATCCTGCGTCAACTCCCAGAGGCGGAAGCTGGCGTCCATCCTGCCGACGTGTCCGGCACCGTCCGCGTACTCCGCAAACGCCGCAAGCGCGGCACCTACGTCGCCGTCCGGCAGCCGCGCCCGCTCGACCGTCACGGCGAGGATCGTTTCGGGCGATTTCGTCTCGCGCGCCAGTTCGAGCGCTTCGTCCAGATGAGCTGGTGCGGCCTCGACGCGTCCGAGGGCTGTGAGCATGTTTGATACGCCGAACTTGTCCGCCAGCTCGCGCATCAGTGCAAGCGCCTCGGCGTAGAGCCGGACCGCCGCCGCCGCATCCCCGCGCATTTCCGCCAAGCTGGCGAGACCGCCCAGGACATAGCCCTCCGTACGTCTGGATCCGATCTCGATGGTGATGTCACGGGCGCGCTCGTAGTGCTCCTGCGCTTCGGCGATGCGCCCAAGCTCACGGAGGAGCGCACCAAGGTTAAACGTCGCGATCACCTCGCCCGATCGATTTCCGGTCTCGCGGCAGAGCACGCGGTGGCGATCGAAGTGTTCTCGTGCCTCCGCGTAGCGCCCGAGGCATACAAAGTCGCTGCCCAGGTTGCCGGTAGCGATCGCCTCGCCCAGGCGGTCCCCGATCTCGCGGCTGAGAGCGCGATGGCGGTCGTGATGCTCCTTTGCGTCGGAATAGCGCCCAAGTAAGAGAAGGACGTTTCCGAGGTTGCCGCTGGCGGCTGCCTCGCCCCCGCGATCCCCGATCTCGCGGCTGAGCGCGCCGTGGCGCTCAGCGTGCTCCTGAGCCTCGGCGTAGCGCCCCAGGAATTGGAACAGGATGCCCAGCGCGCCGGTGGCCATCGCCTCCTGCCGCTTGTCGCCCGCGGCGCGCGACAACTCCAGTGATTCGTGCAGCGTGGCCTCGGCGGCGGCGTTCTGCGAAGTCACGATGAAGTGCCGAGCCAGCGATTGCAGCACCTTCGCGCGCAGGGTCTTGTCACCGGTCTCGTCGGCCAGGACGACTGCTTCGTCAAGCGCCGTGCGCTCCTCGTTGCGCCGGCCGAGCAGGCTGAGCCGGCCGGCCTGGCCCAGCAACACCTCCATGCGCTGCTCGCCCTCGAGCAGCCCATCGACGGTCAGCGCGCGCTTGGCAAGGTCGAGCAATGTGTCGTTGCGGTGGCTCTTCCTCAACTGATCGAAGGCACGCTCCAGATAAGGCAGCGCCTCTTTCGGACGGCGGCCGTGCAGGCCGTGGCGCACCAGGAACACGGCATCGTCGCCTCCGGGATCGTCCCCGCAGCGTTCGGCGTGCGCCTCGGCGAGCAGCGTGTGGTACTCGGTGCGGAGGTTCGCAGGCAGCGCCTGGTAGACGACCTCCTGGATCTGGTTCTGGTCGAAGCCGGTGAGGTCGCCGTGGTCTCTCACCAGGCCAAAGCGCCGCTGGATCTCGGCCAGACTGCGCAGCACGCGCACGCGCTTCTCGTCGAGCACCCGTGCGACCAGGACGGGATCAAACGTCATGCCCTGCACGGCGCCTACA
This sequence comes from uncultured bacterium, assembly GCA_965369495.1. Classification (GTDB taxonomy): domain Bacteria; phylum Planctomycetota; class PLA2; order PLA2; family PLA2; genus JBCDBY01. The sequence continues at coordinate 1,924 of CBDURV010000386.1, read as the reverse complement.
TCGAGGATCGCGCGCTGCTCCTCCGTGAGACCGCGCATGCGGTGGTCGATGAGATCCTTGACCGCGGACGGCACCTCGATCTGGTCGATCACCTGCGTCTGCACGTAGCTGCCGTCGGGCATCTCCTTGATGAACTGCCCCTCCCGGAGGCCGCGGATCATCTCGAAAATGAAGAACGGCACGCCGTCCGACTTCTTCGTGATGCGGACGCCCAGCTTCTCCGCGAGGTCCTCGCTGCGGAACGCGTCTTCGAGCAGCTCGATTGTCTCGCGTGCGCTGAGGCGCGCGAGCGGAAGGCGCCGGAAGTTCTCGAGCCGGCTGAGCGCCGGCAGGTCGAGGCCCGACCGCGACGCCGCCACCAGCAGCAGCCGGTGGTCCTCGACGGCGCGCGCCATTGCCAGCAGGAAGTCATGGCTCTCCTGCGACGCGAACTGCAGGTCGTCCACGATCCAGATCGTGGGCTTCTCGGCTGCCAGCGCCTGCATGAGGTGCACGACGATGGTCTGCAGCGCATCACCCCTGAGCGGCTCGGCTCCGGGCGGCGGGCTCTTGTGTTTCACCAGCGCCGCGAAGGCGGGCACGAGCGACGGCGTGACGGTGAGGTAGGGCGTGAGTGAGCCGGCGAGGCGCACATCCCCGAATTTTCCGATTACGGCTTCGCTGAGGCCGCCCATGCCGCCGGACGGCGGGTAGGAGCCGTAGAGCACGTGCATGTCGTCGGATTCGAGACCGCGCAGGAATGCGTCGATGAGGCGCGTCTTGCCGATGCCGGCCTCGCCCTCGAGGAGAATCGTGTTGCCGTTGCCCGCCGAGGCTTGCGCGAAGCACTCGCGAAGGACGGCCAGGTTCTCGTCCCGCCCATGGAGCTTCGTCTCGCGATGCACGCGGATCTTGGGCAGCCTCGCTCCCTGCTCTTGCAGGACTGGCGCGCGCTCGATCCACCACGCGGAGCCCTCGGACTCTTCGAGGATCGCGTGGAGCACTTCGCTGGACTCGAAACGTTCGCTCGGCAGTTTCGCAAGCAGCGTGGCGAGCACTTCGCCGAAGAAGAGCGAGATGTCGTCGTTGCGCTCGCGCGCAGGCGGCGGCTGCTCGGTCAGGTGTGCCTGGATCACCGCCGACGCGTCGTCGCTCTTGAACGGGTGCTGCCCCACCGCCAACTCGTAGAGCAGCACGCCCAGCGAGTACAGATCGGAAAGCGGCCCCACCTCCTCGTCGCGCTTGAACTGCTCCGGCGCCGCGTAGAGCAGCGAGCCTGCGAAATGCCCCTCCTTCGTGAGCGCCAGCGTCGCCTCCTGCAGCTTCGCGACGCCGAGGTCCATGATGCGGATCTCGTGGTCGTCGGTGATCAGGATGTTTTCGGGCTTCAGGTCGCGGTGGACGATGCCCTCGGCGTGGATGGCTGCAAGGCCGGCGACCGTCTGCAACGCGACCTCGCGCAGCAGCGTCTCGGGGATGGTGCGCAGCTCAATCAGGAGTTCACGCAGGCTCTTGCCCTGCACGTACTCCATCACCATGAAGTGGTAGTGCTGACCGTGCTGCGTGAGCGCGTCCACGTCGAAGGTGCGTACGACGTTGTCGTGCCGGACCCGCTTGCCGAGCTCCGCCTCCTGCATGAAGCGCTTGAAGAAGCCCGGCGTTTCGAGGAGGTGCGGATGCACCACCTTGAGAGCGATCTTCGTGCCGGGTTCGAGACCGGCGGCGGCTTCGACCACCTCGGCGAGATAGACCTTGCCCATCCCGCCCGAACCCAGCTCGGACTGGATCGCGTAGGCGCCAAGCTGCTCGCCGATCAACATCCGTCCACCATTGCGCCGGATTCTAGCGGAATCCAACTGCGGCACCGCTGCCGCATCGACGCCGCGTAACCCCAAGCACGGCAGGAGCCTCGGTCGATCGGTGGCGAAAATGGTTCGGGGAACCG
>CBDURV010000385.1:0-4673 GCA_965369495.1 uncultured bacterium | reverse complement strand
CCAGACCGTCGTCGCGCTCGCGGCCGGCGGCCTAATGGTTGCCGTCTTCCGAACGCCGAAGAGCAAGAAAAGCTAAGAGTCGGCTTTGGGCCTTGGGCTTTGAGCTTTGGGCCACGAACTCGAACGTCGTAACCGATCGCGGCCGACTCACGCCGACCCTGCGTGGCTGCATCCAGGAGCGTGGTCTGGTCGCGACCCAAAGCCCTGAGCCCAAAGCTCAAGGCCGTTCGCGCATGGAGCGTCAGCTTCGAAGCTTCGCGATGAGATCGTCGGACATGCGATCGAGGTCATACTCGTGCCGCCAGTCCCACTCTTCCCGCGCGCAGCTGTCATCGACGCGGTTCGGCCACGAGTCCAGGATCGCCTGGCGTTTCGGATCGACGTTGAAGGTGATCTCGACGCCGGGCACGCGCGCACGCACGGCATCGGCGAACTCCGCGGCCGTCGGGCTGACCGCCGCGATGTTGTAGATGCAACGACCAAGCCGTGTGCGCGGCGCGTCGGAAAGTTCGACCATCGCGCGCAACGCGTCGGGCATGTACATCATGGGCACCGTCGACTCGGGTCCGACGTAGCACTCATACTTGCCGTGCTTGAGACCGTCCACGTACATGTGCAGTGAGTAGTCGGTCGTGCCTCCGCCGGGGACGCCCGCATTGATCAGGCCCGGAAAGCGCACGCCGCGGAAATCCAGACCCCACTTCTCGTGGTAGTAGTTGCCCAACATTTCGCCCGCGACCTTGGTCACGCCGTACATCGTCGTCGGCAGCAGCGAAACCTCGTTGGGCACGGGGTCCGGCAGGTTCGGCCCGAACGCGGCGATCGTGCTGGCGAACATCAACTGCCTGACGCCAAACAGGCGCGCCGCCTCGAGCGCATGGTAGGTGCCGTGCTGGTTGACCGCGTAGGCGCGGTGGGGCATCTTCTCGCCGGACGCGCTCAGGATCGCGGCGAAGTGGTAGAGCACCTCGGGCCGCACCTCCTGGACGCAATCGTAGAGTTCCGAGGCGTTGCAGACATCCCCGCGGATCCAGCGCACGCCGTCCGGCAGGTCCTCCGGCGTGGGCGCGAGATCGTAGACGACCACGTCGGCGCCGCGTGAGGCGAGGAGGCGAATGAGATCGGTGCCGACCTGGCCCGCTCCACCGGTGACGAGAATACGCATGGGAGGCGGCTATGTTGCCCCGCCGCGCCGCCGTCCGCAAGTCTCCCCGGCAAAGGGTGCGCCGGTTAGAATTCGCCCGTCGTGTTTTCGCAGTTGGTGCCGGGTCCCCTCGTCCGTTGGTTCGCGCGTCCCTACGTCGCGGGCGATTCGGTTCAGTCGGGGCTGGAGGCGGCCGCGTTGTTGAGGCGGCAGGGCCTCCGCGCGACGCTCGACCTGCTGGGGGAAGGGGTCACCCGCACCCAGCAGGTCGAACAGAACGTCAACGTCTACTGCGAGCTGATTGACTGCATCGCGGGCGACGCACGCTTCGGCGACCCCGAGACCCGGCCGTCCATCTCGCTCAAACCGTCCGCCTTCACCACGGACGTCATCGAGGACGTGCGCGGCCCGATCACGGAGATCGCGGAGCGCGCCGACGCCGCCGGGGTCGCGCTCACGATCGACATGGAGGAGCGGCGCTGGACCGACTTCACGATCGATCTTTCGGTGGGCCTGTTCGAGCGCGGCTTCGACGTGGGCACGGTCCTGCAGACGCGCCTCAACCGCACCGAGGCGGATCTGGCGCGGATTCCCAAGGGCATGCGCCTGCGACTCGTGATCGGGATCTACCCGGAACCCGCCGACGTCGCGGTCCAGGTCAAGGGCATCATGAAAAACCGCATGCTGGAGCAGGCGAAAATCCTGCTCGAGCGCGGCGTGCAAGTCGAATTCGCGACCCACGACGAGGCCTACATCGAGCGCTTCGCCCGCGAGATAGCCCCCGCAGCCCCCAATCGCAGCGAGGTTCAGATGTTGCTCGGCGTACCCCGCAAGGACACCCACAAGTCGCTTATGGAGGGGGTCTGGGGGACTGCGCTCCCGGTCAGGATCTATCTCCCCTTCGCCGTCGGCTGGGACGACGCAACCGCCTATTTGCGCCGCCGTATGGAGGAAAGCCCCAGCATGATCCTGCTTGTCCTGCGGAATTTGCTGCGGACCTGGCAAAGGTAAGGTTTGCTTGTTCGGCTGGAATAGCCGATGGAAGATGGCATCGGGCTATGTGTGGAATCGTCGCTGTCCTTTCGCGGCCGGATGACCGGTCGCCTCCCAATCTCGCCACCGGCGCGCAATCCCTGGATCGCGCCGCCGAGCTTGTCCGTTCGTGGGGAACCTCGGACGATTCGGGCGACCGCGGTCTCGAAGAGGCGGTGCGCGCCGCCGAAACGACCGCAGAAGCGTTTCGCGGATTCGCGGGGCTGCGGGCGCTACTCGACAACGCCGAGGTGCTCGCACCCTCCGTGGGGCGCCTGGGCGAGGCGCTTGCCCGCTTCGAACAGCTCTTGGATCAGCAGGCGGGCGGCCTCGGAACAGCTCGCGTTGAGGCACTGAACGCGCTGCTCGTTCGCATCAAGGACGCGCAGTTTTCGCTCGAGCGAGACCGACTGGGCAACGTCGACCGAGTCCGCGGCCTGGCCGCCGGGTCGATGCGCGACGAGGTCCTGCGCGTCGCCTACGACTGCAACGTAGCGCTCAACTCGCTCGACCGGCTCGAGGTGCGCGGACGCGACTCCGCGGGACTGCACCTCTTCGTGCGCGGCGATTTCACGACGCTCCTGCCGGAGCTCGAAACGGAAATCGCGGAGCGTACGGCGACCCCGCACTTCATCCACCAGGCGGTGCGCCGCATTCGGACTCGTGACGGCAGCGACGTATTCAGCTTCGTCTACAAGGTCTCCGCCGAGGTGGGCGAGTTGGGCGACAACGTCCGCACGCTGCGCGCGGCGATCAGTGGCGATCCGCTGCTGCACAAACTGCTCGAGGCGCCGAACGCGCGCGCCGAGGTGCTCGGCCACACGCGCTGGGCGAGCGTCGGTGTCATCAGCGAGGCCAACGCGCATCCGCTCAACCAGGAGCTCATCGGCGAGACGGATGCCCCTTATGCGGTCGCATCGCTCAACGGCGATGTGGACAACTACAAGCGGCTCATCCAGGACCAGGGTTTCCAGGTGCCGGAGGAGATCACGACCGATGCGAAGGTGATCCCCGCGCTCGTTTCGCGGCGCCTTGCGGACGGGCTCGATGCGACCGAGGCGTTCCGCCGCACGGTCGCCGGCTTCGAAGGATCCGTCGCGATCGGTTGCGCCATCGCCGACGAGGAGGGCAAGCTCTTCCTGGCGCTGCGGGGCAGCGGACAGGCGGTCTACATCGGTCTCGCCGAAAACGCATACCTGATCGCTTCGGAGCCGTACGGCATCGTCGAGGAGACGGCCGAGTACGTGCGCCTCGACGGCGAGACTCTCGCCGATCCCGACGTTCCCTCCTCGCGCGGCCAGATCATCGTGCTCGACGCGAGCAAGGCGGGCACGCCCGAGGGGATCCAGCGGGTGGCCTACACGGGCCAGGACCTGCCGATCGTGGCGAACCGCGATGTCAAGCGGGTGGATATCACCACGCGCGACATCGATCGCGGCGACCATTCCCACTACCTCAAGAAAGAGATCGCCGAAGCGCCCGAGTCGATTCGCAAGACGCTTCGCGGTCGGATCGAGCGCACGAACGGGCGACTGCGCCCCGCGCTCGGCGAGGACATCCTGCCGGAATCGGTCCGCGCGCGTCTCGGACGCGGCGAAATTCGCCGCCTGCGGGTCATCGGTCAGGGCACCGCCGCGGTCGCGGGCCAAGGCGTGTCGGAAGCGATTCGCGCGGCTCTGGCCGGGTCCGACATCACCGTGGACGCGATGCCCGCCACCGAGGTGAGCGGTTTCCATCTCACCGACGACATGTCCGACCAGCTCTTCATCGCGATCTCGCAGAGCGGGACGACGACCGACACCAACCGCACGGTCGATCTGCTGCGTGCGCGCGGCGCGGCGGTGTTGGCGATCGTCAACCGCCGCCATAGCGATCTCACCGAACGAGTCGATGGCGTGCTCTACACGAGCGATGGCCGTGACGTGGAAATGTCTGTCGCATCGACCAAGGCGTTCTACAGCCAGATCGCGGCGGGCATCCTGATGGGTGAGGCGCTGGCCGCGGCGGCGGGCGTACTCGATTCCGATCGCTGCCACGCCCTGCTCGAGGCGCTTTCGGAACTGCCGCTGCACATGCGCGAACTGCTGCTGCGCGAGGACTCCATCGCCACCGCCGCCCGCGAGTTTGCGCCGCCGCGCCGCCACTGGGCGATTGTCGGCAACGGCCGGAACAAGATCGCCGCGGAAGAGATCCGCATCAAGCTGAGCGAGCTCTGCTACAAGTCCATCGCCTGCGACGCGACCGAGGACAAAAAGCACATCGATCTCTCGTCCGAGCCGCTCATTCTGGTCTGCGCCGCGGGAATCGAAGGCGGCAACGCCAGTGACGTCGCCAAGGAAGTGGAGATCTACGCCGCCCACAAGGCGTGCCCGCTCGTCATCGCCAGCGACGGCGAAGGCGGCGAGGAGTGGCGCGCGGCCGCGGCCGTATTGCGCGTACCCGCCGTGCATCCCGACCTCGCCTTCGTCATGAGCACGATGGTGGGCCATCTCTTTGG
>CBDURV010000384.1:0-4674 GCA_965369495.1 uncultured bacterium | reverse complement strand
ATCGCGTTGGAGAAACCAGCTATGAGGGATCCCCTTTCTTGGGTCCCGGTGAAATACAAGCTCCCGCTCACCTTCATCAGCATCTGCCTGGTGGCCTTCGGTGTGGGCGGGTTCGTGGTCACCTCCACCGCCCAGACCGCGCTCGGCGATCAGATCCGTACGCGGCTGGATGAGCGGGCGGCGGCGACGCGCATGATCGTGCGCCACCATCTCGATCTCGTCGGCCGTCGCGCGGAGGACTTCGCTTCGGACGGGTTTATTCGGACGTCCCTGGAGAGAATCGAAGCGGGTGATGCATCCGCCGCCGAACCGCTTCGCAAGCACCTCGTCGCCAACAAGTTGCCGTTGGTCGCCGCGTTCGTGGACGCTTCGGTGCTCGGTTCGGACGGGAGCGCCGCGCTGGAGGTCTACGGCGGCGCCGATGGACTGCAGGTAGAGCGCACTTCCTATTCGGCGCTGCGCGACGCGGGCGGCAAGCGCGACTATCCGAGCTTCGCCGTATCCACTCCGCTCTGGGATCTCGCCGGCGAGCAGCGCATCGGCACGCTCGTGCTGCAGATCGAAGCGAACCTCTGGATCGCGGGCATGACCGAGTTGGCGGAGTTGCCCGCGAGCGACGGCGCGGCGGTGGCGGTACGTTCGGGGAGTGCGATCCTGTCGCTCTCTGATGAGCCCGCGCCCGCCGACCCGATCTCCTACGAGAGCATCGTTCCCGAGTCGGGTTGGTCGCTGGTCGTAGCTGTCGATGGCTCGGTCATCACGACCCCGACGCGCGTGTTGCGTGATCGCTTCCTCGCCATCGCGGCGGTGCTGCTCGCACTCACCGCCCTCGTGCTCTTCTTTCCGGTGCAGTTCCTGCTGGCGCCGCTCAGCCGCATTCGGGATGCGGCGCGGGGCATCGCGGGCGGCGACTTCTCCCAGCGCGTGGGCTACAACTCCAAGGACGAGATCGGGGATCTTTCGCGCGCGTTCGACATCATGGCGGAGGCGGTCGAGGAGCGCACGAGGGCTCTTGAGCATCGCGAGGAGTCGATTCGTTTCGAGCGCGACCGGCTCGACGCGGTGATCGGGTCCATGCACGACGGCCTCTTCTCTATCGATCCGCAGGGCGACGTCACGTTTTCCAACAAGGCGGCGCAACCGCTCGTCGCCGCGCTCAGTCGTGAGGGCGGCATTCAGCACGAGGAGTGCTCGAAGTCGGTGGCGCACACCTGTTTCGGCTGCCTGCAGTCCGCGGAACTGCCGCGTCGCGCCTGTGCGCTCGAAGTGGACGGACGCGTCTACGAGGTGCACGTGAGCCCGCTGCCGGGCGGCGCGGGGCGACTTTGCGTAAGCCGCGACATCACCGAGCGGGTGGCGCAGTCGCGCGTGCAGGCGCACCAGGAGCGCATGAGCGTGCTGGGCAACATCTCGGCCGTCATGGCGCACGAACTCAACAACCCGCTGGCGGCGATCGCGATGTTTAGCCAGATGCTGGAGGGCAAGCTCGAAGAGGGCAGTTCGACGCGCGAGGCGGCCGAGGTGATTCGACGCAACGCCGAGACCTGCAAGCGTACGATTCGCGGCCTGCTCGACACCGCCGTCCACGCCCCGCCGCAGCGCGCCGAATTCGATCTCGATGAACTCGTCGATGATGTGCGCCGTTTCCTGCGCCCCATCTGGGAGCGCGCCGGCGTCGAATTCCGCGTGGAGCACGGCGAGGCTGCGCTCGAGCCCGAAGGCGACGAACTGCAGCTTCGCCAGGTGCTGATCAACCTCGTCATGAACGCCGTCCAGGCGATGGACGACGACGGCACCGTGACCGTGCGCACCGCGCGCGACGAGCTTGGCTACTCGATCGAGGTGAGCGATACGGGCGCGGGCATTCCGGAAGAATCGCAAGCGCGCATCTTCGAGCCGTTCTTCACCACCAAGGCGCCCAGCGTCGGCACCGGCCTCGGCCTTTCCACGTCGCGCCGCATCGTCGCCGCGCACGGGGGCAGCCTCGAACTGTTGGAGACCGGACCGGGGGGAACGACCTTCCGCATCCTGCTTCCCGCGTCGGCCGTCCGCGTGGAGGCGACCCATGCCTGACGACTGGAAGCCCGGCGAGTTGCGCGTGCTCGTGGTGGACGACGAGCCGGATGTGCTGCTCGGTCTGCGCATGCTGGCGGAGTCGGTAGACGCAGACGTCAAGGCGGCGTCCGACGGCGAGGCGGCGCTCGAACTGGCCAAGCGCTGGAAGCCGCACCTCGTGATCAGCGACATCACGATGGGGCGCATGAGCGGCATGGATCTGCTCGCCGAAGTGCGGACCGCGCTGCCCGACACGCGCGTGATCCTCGTGACCGGCTTTGGCTCGATCGAGTTGGCCGTCACCGCCATGGACCTCGGCGCTTCGCACTTCGTCACCAAGCCGTTCGACAACGAGGACCTGCTCGCGTCGATTCGCCGCTTCGGGGGCGAGGCGTTGCGCGACGGGCCTGCGAGCGCACCGGCGCACGGAATGATCGCCGAGGATCCGGCGATGAAACTCGTGCTGGAGCGCATCGCCCAGGTGGGGCCGACGTCGATGAGCGTGCTGGTGCGCGGACCGAGCGGCGTGGGCAAGGAGCTCGTCGCGCGTTCGATCCATGCGCGCAGCAAGGTCGCCGGCAAACCCTTCCTCGCGGTCAACACGGCGGCGCTCCCGGACACGCTGATCGAGGCGGAACTTTTCGGCCATCGCAAGGGCGCGTTCACCGGCGCCGACCGGGCGCGCAAGGGCATCTTCGAGCTGGCGCGCGGTGGCACGGTGTTCCTCGACGAGGTCGGCCTCATGTCGCTCGGATTCCAGGGCAAGCTGCTGCGCGTGTTGCAGGAGCGCGCCATCGTGCCGCTCGGGTCCGTGGATCCGGTGCCGGTCGATTTTCGGCTCATCGCGGCGACCAGTCGCGACCTGTCGGAACTGATGGCCAAGGGGGAGTTCCACGAGGATCTCTACTACCGCTTGCAGGTCTTCACGCTGGAGGTGCCGACGCTGCGCGAGCGGCGCGCCGACATCCGGCCGCTTGCGCTGCACTTCATCAAGAAGCACGGCGAGGGCGCCGCCGAACTTTCGGATGAAGCGCTGCACGCGCTCGAAAATCACAGCTGGCCCGGCAACGTCCGCGAACTGGAAAACTGCATCCGGCGCGCGCTCGTACTCAGCGCCGGCCGTCCCATTCGTCCCGACGACCTGGGCCTGGGCGAACGCGATGCGCGCGTTGTCGTCGATCCCAAGCTCACCTACGAAGAAGGCAAGAAGCGCACCGTCGAGCAGTTCCAGCGCCGCTTCATCGAGCGCGCGCTGTCCGAGTGCGAAGGCAACGTCACCGCGGCAGCGCGCGCCTGCGGCCTCACCCGCGCCGCCCTCCAGCGCATCATGCGCGCCCTCCACCTCGACCGCGAACGCTTCCGGGCTCAGTAACCGCGGAACACGGTTCGCCGCTCAAGATTCGAGCCCGGCATCGCGGTCGAGTTCCGCGCCAAGATTGCGGGCGCCGTGGAGGATCCGCGCAATCCGAATCCCGTTGTCCATAGGCTCGTAAACGATGATGAAACTCTTCATCACGGTGAAGTAGCGAAACGTGTGACCGGGAGGGTCCAGCTCTTCCATCGTGCGCCCGATGAGGGGGGACTCCGCGAGGCTCTGCAGTGTTGCTTGGAAATGATCGCGGAGCCGGCGAGCCTGCTGGATGCCGAAACGCTCCGCGGTGTAGACCGTGATTGCCCTGCGGTCGATCCTCGCTGCCTCGGAGAGGGTGATTCGGCTCATTCGGCGTTCTGGTTCTGCGCTGACTCCAGAGCGGCAAGCTCTTCGTCCCATTCACGGAAGAACGTCTCGCCGTCCACAGTCTTGCCCCGGTCGAGTTGCTCGGCGCCTTCCTGGATGAGTGCGCGCGCCCGTTCAACCGTGGCGCGATGAAGTTCGTGGCGCTCCGCGAGCATCCGAAGGCCCTCCCTCACGACCTCGCTCGAGGACTGGTAGTGCCCCGACGCAACGCAGGCAGCGAGGAATTCCGCCTGTTGCGGTGTGAAGGACACGCTGATGCTTTCTCGCTTGGCCATGGTGGGTATTCCTCGTTTGTCGAGCCCTGTGCTTCATTGTAGCACAGGCGCCGTCGCCGCCAGGCCGCGCCATGATCGCCGGGTAATCTGTTCGGATGTTGCGACCTTGGCTGCTGGGCCCGACCCTGCTGTTCCTGCTCTCGGTCTCCCGTCATGCCGCGGCGGGGGAGAGCGAGGACATGGCCGCCATCGAGCGGCGCATACTTGCTCCGCTGCGCTCGTCCACGGGCCGCAAGCTCTCCTACCCCGGCAGCGAACACCTGACGGCGGCGCGCACGCTCATCGCGGCGGGTAAGAGCGACGAGGCGCTCGCCAGCCTCGACGCATGGCTCGACCTCGACTACCGCCATTCGAACTGGTGGGTAAACCACGTCCCGATTCCGCGCGCCGTCGGCGAGATCGCATTGCTTCTGCGCGACGACCTGGGCGCGGAGCGTTTGACGCGCGTGATGGTCGTGCTCAAGCGCGCTTGGCCACCGCCTGGTGGCGGCATCGGCGTGGGCGCCAACCTCTTCTATCGGGTGGACGCCGGCATCCTGCAGGCGCTGATTCTGCGCGACGCGAAACTCTTGAAGGCGATCTTCGCTCGCGCCGGTGCGGAGATCC
>CBDURV010000383.1:0-4676 GCA_965369495.1 uncultured bacterium | reverse complement strand
TGCCAGATCGCGTCTGGCCGTGGCGGGTGAGGTTTTGGCGATGCTCACGTAGTTCCCGGCGCTCAGGCCTCCCTTGAATCCCTCCGGCCCTTCTCTCAGCACGCGGAGCAACACCGCCTGTTGGCGCTCGTTGAGCTTCCCGCGTAAGCGGTCAAGCAGCCTTGTCTTGTCGATGAGGAACTCGACCTGTGCCTGAATGCGCTGCTGCGCTTCAAGCGCGATGCCGGCGAACCAGGCAAGCCAACTGCTTACTTCGTTGCGCTTGTTGCTGGCCTCGAGAGCTTCGTAGTACGAACGTTGCCGCACAAGAATCGTCGCCGCCAGTGCCGTGAGCGTTGGGCGTGCGAGCTTCTGCGCGAGCGCCTTCTCCGAGATGGCCCGGCCGATTCTTCCGTTGCCATCTTCGAACGGATGAATCGACTCGAAGTAGAGGTGCGAGATGCCGGCGCGGGTTAACGCCGGGAGTTGCTCCGGGCCCGACGGCCCCGTGCGGTTGAACCAATCAAGAAACGCGGTCATCTCCTCGGGCACGTGAGCAGACGGCGGCGCCTCGAAATGCACCGTCGGGTCGTAAGCCCTCCCTGAGATCACCTGCATCGGCTCGGTGTGCGTGCGATAGCGTCCGATGTCGCCAAGGTCTCTGCGCCCGTTCATCAACATCTGATGCCAAGAGCACAGCGTCGCCTCATCGAGCGGACTCTCATACTCGCGATACAGGTTCACCATCATCTCAGCGATGCCCTGCTCAGCAGGCGAGCCGCGTCGTACGTCAGTCGAGAGCCCCAGTTGGCGGCGGATCGATGACTGCACGCTGTCCCGGTCCAGCACCTCGCCCTCGATCTCCGAAGTGGTCACCGCTTCCTCGCTCATGACCTCAACCGTGAGCTGATCCCGGTTCTCGTCATCGAGGTGACAGATGCCCCCCAGGATGACGCCGCCGCACACGAGGAATTGCTCCTCGGCCCGCGCCATCAGGTCTCGCGACCACGAGAACCGTGGCCAATCGGATTGCTGCCAGTTCCACGTCATGAGCGATAGACCAAACTTCTATCGCTCAGAATAGCCCATAACTTGAGCGATAGCAAGCCGTTCTATCGCTCATCCAAGCCTAGCGCGCCTTGCGCTCGGGGTGGCGCGGACTACGCGCCGCCTCGCGCTCGACACCGACGATACGGAACCGGGTGTTTTCTTTCGAAACTCGCACCGCGCAGCGTTGGTCAACTCGGCGCGAAGAGCGCCCCCACCCGCGAGGCTCAGCCAATTCGGCACAGGAGTTTCGTGGGATCTCACCCGGTTCCGTACTTCGTCAGTCACACAGACTTGCGGCCGTTTTCCTCCAAACCGGTACCGACTCTGCCGACTCTAAGAACACGATCCCGCAACCGGCGTGCGGTCGTGACGAGTTGTTCCGCTTCGAGTTGTATCTCGCCAGCCTTTACAACATCCCGCCGAACGTATTCGGAACGGCGCTACTCAAGCCGGATCTTGGCGCGAGAATCCTGTGCGTTGCTTTCGTCTTGGAATCGGGTCTCCAGAAACAGTTCCTGACGTGTCACCGCGTTCGTATTCAGGAGCGGAAGCGGCAGCGGCCACGCGATCAGCCCCTCGGCATCCGCGCGAATCCAAAGCCGCCGGCGCGGGTCGAGATCAACCAGACGAAAGTGGCCGTGCTTGTCCGAGAAGCGACGCGTCCGGTACTCGGAGCGAAGTGCCTGCGGATCGTCGGTTACGCCGACCTCGACTCGCGCGAGGGGCTGCCCGTCCGGACCGCGCACCGTTCCCTCGACGATTGCACCGCGCTGGAGCACGAGGGTCGCACCACGCACCGTTTCGCCGAGCGCGAGTGTCGCGGCGACCTCCGGATCCAAGATGAACTTCTGGCTCGCGAATCCGGGAGCTTTCACGTGAAAGCTGACCTCGGGCTTGGGGAGGGTCCCGCCCGAACGCGGCGGTGCGTGCGAAGAGCCCCCGCGAATGCGACGAAGCCAGTAGGCGCCGTTGCGTACCGATCCGCGGATTGCGAAACTCACCCGATGTCGGTGGTTGAGATAGCTCATACCCCGAATCTTGCCGGTGGGAACCGGTGCACCCGTCTCATCCTCGATTCTCCCGCGCGCAACATAGGGCTCATCCAGGATCGCCGGATCGGGCGGCGGGGGCGGCGGCAACGAGAAGGACACGAGTTCGCCCAACGCCGGATCCACTCGCTCGGGCTCCGTTCGCACTGGCTCGACGGCATGCGTGGCGGCCCGCCGTTGCGCAGGCGACCCCACGTGCGCAGCCCACAGCAGGGTCGCCGTCCCGAACACAAAAAGACCCAGCAGCCTGCGCATGCGGTCCCGCACCGCAGCCAGCGTGCCAACCCCTCGCCTCGCTCAGGACCGCCGACTCACTGCGTGGCTGCTACGAGGACACCGCGACGTTGTTACGCCCTCGCCCCCAATCCAGAGGCCGAGGATGCGGCGTTCAGATCGAGGAGCGCCGAGGCAGCTGTGGCCGGAGGTCACTGCAACGAGGCAGCGACGAAGAGCTGGGCGTCGCAGACCGGCCGTCTATCCCAGGAACGGATAGCGCCAGTCCGTCGCGGGCACGAACGTCTCCTTGATCGTGCGCGGGGAGACCCAGCGCAGCAGGTTGAGGATCGAGCCCGCCTTGTCGTTGGTGCCCGACGCGCGCGAACCGCCGAAGGGCTGCTGCCCCACCACCGCACCGGTCGGCTTGTCGTTGACGTAGAAGTTGCCGGCCGCGCCGCGCAACGCAGCGGTCGCCTGACGCACCACGTTGCGATCGTTCGCAAAGATGGCGCCGGTGAGCGCGTACTCGGCCGTCTCGTCGCACAACTCCAGGACCTCGTCGAAGTCCGCGTCCTCGTAGACATAGACCGCGAGGATCGGGCCGAACAGCTCGGTCTTCATCAGGTCGTGGTGCGGGTCGGTCACCTCGATCACCGTCGGTGAAACGAAGTAGCCCTTGGAGTCGTCGCACTCGCCGCCCATCACGACGTTGCACGTCTCGTCCGCCTTGGCGCCGTCGATGGCCGCCTTGTGCTCGGCGAACGCGGTCGCATCGATGACCGCCCCCAGGAAGTTGGAGAAGTCGCGCACGTCACCCATCTTGATGTCGGCCATCATGACGCCCATCTCGTCGCGCACGCGCGGCCAGAGGCTCTTGGGAATGTAGGCGCGGCTCGCGGCCGAGCACTTCTGGCCCTGGTACTCGAACGCCCCGCGCACGAGTGCTACCGCGAGCGACGTCGCCTCCGCGGAGGGGTGCGCCACCACGAAGTTCTTGCCGCCTGTCTCCCCGACGATGCGCGGGTACTGGCCGTAGTTGGAGACGTTTTCGCCGATCGTCTTCCACATGAACTGGAAGGTCTTCGTCGAGCCGGTGAAGTGCAGCCCGGCGAAGTTGCGATCCGCGAACGCGACCTTGCCGATCACGGAGCCGGATGAGGGCACGAAGTTGATCACGCCCGCGGGCAGGCCGGCCGCCTCGAACATCTTGTAGAGGTACCAGTTCGAAAGCACCGACGTGCTGGACGGCTTCCAGAGGGCGGTGTTGCCGAGCATGGCGGGCGCCGTCGGCAGGTTGCCGGCGATCGACGTGAAGTTGAACGGCGTGATGGCAAAGACGAAACCATCGAGCGGGCGGTGATCGAGCCGGTTCCAGCAGCCCTCGCCCGACTCCGGCTGCTCCGAATAGAGCTCCTGCATGTAGGCGACGTTGAACTTGAAGAAGTCGATCAGCTCGCAAGCGGAGTCGATCTCCGCCTGGTGCACCGTCTTCGACTGCCCCAGCATGGTCGACGCGTTGATGGTGTCGCGCCACGGGCCGGCGAGCAGTTCGGCGCACTTGAGGAAGACCGCCGCGCGCCCGGACCACGGCATCGCCGCCCACTCGGGGCGCGCCTCTTCGCAGCTATCGATCGCCTGCTGCACCAGCTCCGGCGTGGCCAGATGCACCTTCGCCAGCACATGCTTGTGGTCGTGCGGCATGACCGCGTCGATGGTATTGCCGGTGAAGTGCTCCTCGCCCCCGATCACGACGGGAATCTCGATCTGCTCGGCCGCCATGGAGGTCAGGCGAGCCTCGATCGATGCACGCTCGGGGCTGCCGGGCGCATAGCCGCGGACCGGCTCGTTGATGGGAACGGGGACGTTGAAGTTTCCAATGGCCATGCGCATACGGTAACGGGGTGGGCAACTGGCGGACAGCGCCGGCCCGTGCAGCCCGCCGTGCACACCCAAGCGTGCAGCTCGACGCCATAACCCCGCGTCACCAAACGACTTACGCCCGAGAAGGCGCTCTCCTCTTTAACGCAGGGGCCTCTAGCCGAGGACGCGGCGTTCAGATCGAGGATCAAGGAGGAAGGCGTGGCCGGAGGTCACGCCGACGACGCAGAGACGAAGAGCTGGACGTCGCGGACCGGCTAGAGGGGCCAGATGGCTACTGAGGCGCCGGTAAACGGCATGTCCTTGTTGAAATCGACGCCGATCATCTTGCCGCGGCTGAGGCGCACGAGGTTGTGCAGCAGCGTCATCTCGTCGTCGTCGTCGGGGCGCACGAACATCATGCGCACCTCCGCCTTCACATCGCTCCGGTCGGCGATGCTGTCGGGCATTTTCAGCGCCGGCGCGTACTCGACCCACTCCTGCAACATCCACTCGCCGCGCTCC
>CBDURV010000382.1:0-4677 GCA_965369495.1 uncultured bacterium | reverse complement strand
GCCCCAGCGCAGGATCGGCGCACCGCTGCGCTCCAGCCACGGCTTGAACCAGCCCGACAGATCGTGGCCGACGCCCTCGGAGAGTGCGTTGACGAAGTCGGCCCAGCCCGCCTCTTTGCCGCCCAGTCTGACGACGGCGTCGCGCACGGCCTTGATGAGCGTTTCGCGCCCGATGTCGCGCTCCAGCATGTGGAAGACCATCGAGCCCTTGCCGTAGCCGATGTCGTTCTCGAAGTCCTGGCGCTTCGACTTGAACTTGCCCAGGGGATAGTCACGATCGCCGAAGACGCGCAGCGAGAAGGTGCGCGAGACCTTGCGGCGGTACTCGACATCGGTGCCGTTGCGCACCGCACTGCCGTAGTTGGCGAACCACGTCGTGATCGCCTCGCACCAGTTGCCCTTGTCGTAGGAGACCTGCGCGTAGTTGCCCAGCCAGCAGTGCACAAGTTCGTGGTCGAGATAGCCGGCCGGCAGCGTCGCCATGCGGGAGCGCTGCGCCTTGGCGCAGACGTAGCGAATGACGGTTTCGCCCAGCAGGGTGTAGTTGGGAAAGCCGTAGCCGGTGGCGAAGAAGTTGGAAACCACATCGAAGCGGCCATCGGGCACCGGGCCCAGCAGCTTCTGATAGCGCGGAATCTCCTCGCGCAGCGTGGCGAGCAGCATGGGGGCGAACTTGCGGTCCTGCTCGAGCAGGTAGGTGCGGCAGACGACGCCGTCGATCGTCTCCTCATCCACGACCCACGGGCCGGTCACGATGGCGGGGGAGTCGATCGGGTAGCTGGTGTCGAAGGTGACGACGGAGCCCCCCTCGGCCTCCGACTCGGAGATGCGCTTGCCCGGGCCCACGGCGCGGTGGGGCAGGTTCGTGTGGATCGTCGTGCGGAAGCGGGTCGGGTAGTCGGCGGCGACGAAGAAGCCATGCGTCAGGTAGCTGCCCCGCTCGCCGATGGTGCCGCTGGAGCGGTCGCCGGCGACCCACGTCGTGTCGCCGGACTTCTTCACGTGGGCGTCGAACTTCCCGCTGAAGGTGAACTCGACATCGTGCTCGCCCTCCGCCACTTCGACCTGCTTGGGGCTGACGCGGATGCCCTCCGCAACGACCGGCTTGAGGATTCCCGGTCCGCGCACGCGCACGCGGTCCACGCTCGTAAAGGACGACGTTTTCGGGTCGATCCTCAGCTGGATGTCATGGCGCACGATCGTGACGCCGTCGGCGAGGGCCAGGGCGGTCAACAGCAGGAGCGAGAGCAGGATTCGCATGGCGACGATTCTATGCGCGCCGGTCCCGTTCCGGGCCCGCCCGATACCTGACAATTTCTTGCGGCTCAACTACGATCTGACCCACGTTATGAGCACCAAGCCGCTCGAATCCCTCGAAGAAGTGGTCATCCGTTTTGCCGGCGACTCCGGCGACGGCATGCAGATCACCGGAAACCAGTTCTCCAACACGACCGCGATCGTCGGCAACGACCTCGCCACCTTCCCGGACTTCCCAGCGGAAATCCGTGCCCCCGCGGGCACGATTCCCGGCGTCTCGGGCTTCCAGGTGCATTTCGCGTCGACCGAGATCTACACGCCCGGCGACACGCCCGACGTGTTGGTGGCGATGAATCCCGCCGCGTTGAAGGTGAACCTCAAGGAGATGCCGCCCAACGCGATCATCGTCCTCGACACCGATGCGTTCAGCGCGCGCGACCTCAAGAAGGCCGAGTACGAGGTCAACCCGCTCGAAGACGGCAGCCTCGAGGGCTTCAGGCTCTTCGACATCCCGCTCACGTCGTTGACCGAAAAGGCGCTGCGCGAGTTCGAGGACCAGACGGTCAAGTCCAAGCGCCGTTGCAAGAACTTCTACGCGCTCGGGATGATGTACTGGATGTTCAGCCGCCCGCTCGATACCTCCGAGGAGTGGATCGAGTCGAAGTGGGGCAAGCGCCTCCCGGCCGTGCGCGACATGAACATGACGGCGCTCAAGGCGGGCTATGCCTACTGCGAGGCGACCGAGCAGTTCCAGGTTCGCTACGAGGTCGCCGCGGCGCCCAGCGAATCCGGCATGTACCGCAACATCATGGGCAACGACGCCACCGCACTCGGACTCGTCGCCGCCAGCGTCAAGTCGGGTCTGCCGATCTTCTACGGCTCGTATCCCATCACGCCCGCCAGCCAGGTCCTGCACGCGCTTTCGAAGTACAAGAACTTCGGCGTCATGACCTTCCAGGCGGAGGACGAGATCGCGGCGGTGACCAGCACGATCGGCGCCGCGTTCGGCGGCAAGCTGGCCGTGACCGGTTCGAGCGGCCCCGGCATCGCGCTCAAGGGCGAAGCGATGGGCCTCGCGCTCATGGTCGAGCTGCCGATGGTGATTATCAACGTGCAGCGCGCCGGACCATCGACCGGCATGCCGACCAAGACGGAACAGTCCGACCTGTTGCAGGCCTTCTACGGCCGCAACGGCGACGGCCCGATGCCGATTCTGGCCGCGCAGAGCCCGGCCGACTGCTTCGAGATCGCCTTCGAGGCGGCGCGCATCGCGCTCAAATACATGGTGCCGGTGCTGATCCTGACCGACGGCTACATCGCCAACGGCGCCGAGCCGTGGAAGCTTCCGGCGAGCCTCGAGGACCTGGCCGACATTCCGGTCACGTTCCGCACCGACCCGGAGGGCTACGAGCCGTACGCGCGCAATGACGCGACGCTGGCGCGTGACTGGGTCAAGCCCGGCACCCCCGGCCTCGAGCACCGCATCGGCGGCCTCGAAAAAGACTCGCTCACCGGCAACATCAGCTACGACCCCGCCAACCACCAGCGCATGACCGACCTGCGCGCCGAGAAGGTCGCGCGCGTCGTTCAGGACATTCCCGACCTTGTGCCGTTCGGCGAGGCCAAGGGCAAGCTGCTGGTCGTCGGATGGGGCGGCACCTATGGCTCGATCCACTCGGCGGTCAAGACCTGCCAGGGCGAGGGGCTGTCGGTTTCGCAGATCCATCTGCGCCATCTCAACCCCTTCCCCGAAAACCTCGGTGAGGTGATGGGCAACTTCGACCACGTCCTCGTGCCGGAACTCAACACCGGCCAGCTCTCGCTGTTGCTGCGCGGCAAGTTCCTCGTCGACTGCATCGGCTACAACAAGGTCGAGGGACAGCCCTTCAAGACCCGCGAGCTCAAAGACAAGATCCGGGAGATCCACGGCTCATGACCACCTCCACCGAATCCGCCGGAAGCGCCCCCGCGTACAAGAAGAAGGACTTCGAGAGCGACCAGCAGGTCCGCTGGTGCCCCGGGTGTGGCGACTACGCCATCCTCAGCGGCGTCCAGACGGCGTTCGCCAAGCTCGGCGTGCCCAAGGAAGAGCTGGTCATCATCTCGGGCATCGGCTGCGCCGCGCGCTTCCCGTACTACATGGACACCTACGGGTTCCACACGATCCACGGCCGCGCACCGGCACTCGCGACCGGCCTCAAGATTGCGCGCCCGGAACTGCACGTCTGGGTCGTGGGCGGCGACGGCGACATGCTGTCGATCGGCGGCAACCACCTGCTGCACGCCTGCCGGCGCAACATCGACATCAACATTCTCGTGATCAACAACGAGATCTACGGCCTCACCAAGGGCCAGTACTCGCCGACCTCGCGTGTGGGCACCCGCAAGGCGTCCACGCCGATGGGCTCCATCGATCGCCCGATCAACCCGATCGCGCTGGCGCTGGGCGCCGAGGCTACGTTCGTGGCGCGCACCGTGGACCGCTTCGGCCCGCACCTGCAGTCGACGCTCTTCGATGCATCGGCGCACAACGGCTCGAGCTTCGTCGAGATCCTGCAGAACTGCGTGATCTTCAACGACGCGACGTTCGACAATGTCACCGGCCGCGGCGCGGACGGTCCCAACCGCCCCGTCAACACCGTCGAGCTCAAGCACGGCGAGCCGCTCGTCTTCGGTCGCGAAAACGAGCTGGGCATCAGACTGAACGGTATGAAGCCCGAAGTCGTCAAGCTGGGCGAAAACGGCGCCAGCGAAGCCGACCTGCTCGTCTACGACCGCACCGACGGCAACATGGCCTACATGATCGCCAACATGGATCCGCTCCACTTCCCGACGCCCATCGGCGTCTTCTATCAGGCGGATGCCGCTCCCTCGTATGCGGACGAAGTGCACGCCCAGATCGATTCCGCGCGTGCGTCCAAGGGCGAGGGCGATCTCATGACGCTCCTGCGCTCCGGAGACACCTGGACCGTCGAGTAGCGCGGACGAACAAGCAGGAATCCTCCTGCGATGCGGCCTTGGGCTTTGGGCTCAGGGCTTTGGGTAGCGACCAGACTGTTCTTCTGCTTGCGATGCGAGCAGGGTCCGCGGGAGTTGGTCGCGAACGAGAGTGCGTCCGAATTCGAGGCCCAAAGCTCAAAGCACAGAGCCCAAAGCCGCCAGCGAATGGCGCTCGCGATCGTTCAGCGGCTATCCTCTGCGCATGTTCGTTCGTGCGCCCAACGGCAATAGGTTCGCTCTCTGCTACTCGATGAACGTCCACCCCGGCGAGGGGATCAGCGATGTGATCGGTGCGATCGATGAGTACGTGGTGCCGCTCAAGGAGCGTTTGGGGGTTACGGGGGAATTCGCTGTCGGGCTTCGGCTGGCCGCCCGAGCCGTCGAGGAGTCGGAGCGCGTGGGCGAGTTGGCCGCGTGTCT
>CBDURV010000381.1:0-4687 GCA_965369495.1 uncultured bacterium | reverse complement strand
GGCGGTGCTTGACGATGATGTGGGTAATGAAGAAGTCGAGCTCCGACTTCACCTTGGTCTTCATCGTGCGGCTGAAGAGGTACTTGATGACGGGAATGTCGCCGAGGATCGGAACGCCCTCGCGGCCATCGATTTCCGAAGTCGCATAGAGCCCGCCGATCACCAGCGTCATGCCGTCGCGCACGGTCACGATCGTCTCGGATGTACGTTGCGCGATGATCGGGTTCTGGACGCTCACGTTGTCACCGGTCGTCGTCAGGAAACCGGTCACCGACGAGACCTCGACGCGCGCACGCAACTTGACGTACTCGCGGCCGATGTGCAGCGGCATGAAGTTGAGCTTGATGCCGGTAGGCTTGAAGATGGTCGAAATGCGCTCGGATCCGCCGGTCACGGTGACCTCGGTTACGGGCGTCTCGGTACCGGTCACGAGCGTCGCCATCTGCCCCTGGGAGGCAACGATGCTGGGCTCCGAGAGGATGTTGGCGCTGCCGCGCTGCTGCAGCGCGTGAATCTGCGCGTTGATCGTGCCGTACTTCTCGCCCAAGTCGTCGAAGAAGAGACTCAACCCGGTCGCGTTGGGGTCGTTGAACGAATCCGGTTTGAATGCGCTGTTAAACCCGCGGAAGAACGCATTTTTGTTTTCGCTCCCGCGGTTGAACGTCATCGACGTGCCGATGTCGAGTTCGGAGTCGAGCGTGACCTCGACCACCCTGGCCTTGATGAAGACCTGCGGCTCGGGAGTATCAAGCCGATCGAGGAACTCCTCCACCATCTCCTTGTAGGGCGGCGGGAAGACCAGGATCAACACGTTCTCGTCCGTGACGGTCGAAACAGTCGGCGACGAACCGGTGTTGATGCGCTCCTTGTTCATGTCGTAGACGAAGCTGCGCCTGGTGCGCTGCCGCGTGATCATCTCGAGCCCCGGCACCTTCATCTGCTTGAGTGAGCCCTCGAGCGTCGTCGCGGTGACGTGGTTCGTTCGGTAGAACCACATCAGCTTGCCGTCCTTGCGCAGCACGACGTCGTCGGAGAGGAACTGGAAGTCGGGCGGCGTAATCTTGGGCTTCGCCGGCTTCTTCGCGGCGGGCTTTTTCGCAGCCGGCTTGGCGGCCGGCTTCTTCGCAGCCGGCTTCTTGACGGCCGGTTTCTTGTCCTGCGCGGCGCACGGGCTCGACGACAGCAGGCCGAGCACGCAGGCGCAGACGAAAAACAGCAGTCGCATCAAGGTTCCTATCGGCTAGTGCCGGGTGCTGCCGCCATAAGGCAGCCTCCATTCAAGCCCGGCGCCACGCTTCAGTCGCGCGAAACGAGATCGACGAGATCCTGGGTCACGGTGGAGATCTTCTTCTTCTTCTTGCCCAGCGCCTTGACGGAACCGATGTTGCCGATCAGGTCGTACCCGTCGCGTTTGGCGAGCTTCTTCAGCGCGGAGTGAAACCGCTTCGTGGCCCGCTTGAGAAGCAGGTGATAGCGCGGATCGGTCTCGTCCAGCTCCTCATCGATGATCTTCTTGTACTCCGGGATCTCTGCCCAGACATCATCGACGGCACAGACGCCGGGCTTCTTGGGGTGCCTGGCGGAGCCGTAGTAGACATCCGAGAAGGAGACCACTTCGAAGTTGTGCTTGGAATCGGCGGCAGTCGCTTCGCGCGGCGCGGCCAACGCGACAATCCAAACCGCGAGCAGGACAGGCCAAACCGCGAGCAGGACAGGGACGTTTCGGTAATAGCTAGGGCTCATCGACTTTATCTCCGCCTCGACTAGAACAACGCGCGTGCCAGTCAGCGGGCTCCACGCAGTGAGACGCTAAAAAGCCGCGTGTCACCTATGTTTTCATCGGCATGGAAATCGAAATTTCACAATCGGAAATCTGGGCTGGCTGATTTTTACGCCACATTCCGCCAAGCGGTCGCCTGGATGTGCAATTACGCCACGCCATAGCGGGCCACTGAGCACGAATCAGGGCAGTGATTGCACTCATTTTGAGTCGATTCCGCCAGCCGAGACCACCCCACGGCCACGCCAAATCGAAAAGACGGGCGACACCCGCGTGTCGCCCGTCCTCTTTGGAGCATCGGTCGCCCGGGACCCCGCGTCCCTATTGCGCGAACCATTCCTGCCTGTCGACCTTTCTGTTTCTTGTTCCTATGAATTTCAAAGTCTGTCGAGTTCTTCGGGGCGAGGGCTGAACCTAAGCTCCAGGGCCAAGAGTACCGATTATGACTAACTAGTCAATCACAAACCGAAGAATTATTCACCGATCGGTCAAATCATCTTTCCGTGACTTGGCTCAGGCCTAGAATCCCCCCATTGGAAGACTTTGCCGCGTTGCTCGTCGCCTCCCGCAAGAAGGTGAGCCTGACCCAGACCGAACTCGCCGCGGCAGCCGGCCTGACCCCCTCGTATCTGAGCTTCATCGAGAATCGCAAGAAGCCACCCCCGTCGGACGAAGTCTGCCGACGACTCGCGGACGCGCTCGATCTGGCCCCGGAAACGCTGCTGGAGCGGGCGCATTTGCAGCGCGCGCCCAAGGAACTTCGGGCCAAGGTCCACTCGCTCACGTCGTCCCTCCA
The DNA here is from genome assembly GCA_965369495.1 of uncultured bacterium. Lineage (GTDB taxonomy): Bacteria > Planctomycetota > PLA2 > PLA2 > PLA2 > JBCDBY01. Next base: position 2,111 of record CBDURV010000381.1, on the reverse strand, counting down.
CCGCGAGCGGCTCTCGTTGCGCCAGTTCCTCCAGGACATGCTGTCCCCATTCCTCTTTTCCGGCCCTCCGGGATACGCGGACAGCGCCATGGACACGCTTGCCCTCAGCCCCGCCAAGCGCCGGCGCATTCGGGAGGCTGCGCTTCGCGACCGCCACGACCGCGTCGGCCGCGAAGCGGAAGTGCGCAAGTTCGTTGAAGAACTCTCGGACGATGAACTCCAGGATCTCGCCGAACGCGTCCCGCGATTGATCGAGGATCAGGGGCGGAGCGAGCCGCCGCTGCTCGCCACACTCCCGCCCGCCGACGATCCGCGCGCGGAGCATCCGTTCCTGCTCGATCTGACCGCCGACCAACTTGGCAGCCTCGCCACCCCCACCGCTGGCGATCGCGCTCTCATCGATCCCGGCGCCCTGCCGGAGCCGGACGACTACCTGTTGCTGCGCGAACCGCCGGCCGGGGTCGTCCGTCACTTGCGCGTCGAGGACGAGCGGTTCCGACTTGAGGGCGGCCCGGGCGGGGCGGAGGAACTCGGTCCCGCCACCGAACTCGTCAGGCAGTTCGAGGCGATCTTGGTCGGCGTGATCATCGAAGTGCGCACCGTCCTTCGCCGCCGCCCCCAACTGGGAGGGTGATAGCCGGGTGACGTTCCCGCGCTTACGCTAGCCCCGTGCTCTTGCTACGCCGTATCTTCCCCGGACTGCTGCTCGGACTCCTGCTCCTGCCTGGCATAAGCAGCTGGCTCGACCTGGCGCGCAGCGCGACCGGCCGGCGCTACGAGTATCGGCCCAGCAACCGCCGCGTGGTCGTGCTGGGTTTCGACGGCGTCGATCCCGAGATCCTGCGCGGCTATCTCGACCGCTTGCCGGCTTTGCGCGCATTGGCCGAAGAGGGAACCTTCGTCCCCTGCCGCACGACCAATCCGCCCGAGTCGCCGGTTGCGTGGGCGACGTTCGCGACGGGGCGCAACCCCGGCGACCACGGCATCTTCGATTTCGTTCGGCGCGATCTCGATTCCAACGACAGTTACGCGCCGCGCAACGGCATGGTGGACAAGGTGCCGCCGATCTTTTCGCGCGTGGGCTTTCCGATTCGCCTGCCGCGCGCCATCAACCGGCGCAAGGGCGAAGGCTTCTGGGACGCGGTCGCGCGTGGCGGCTACCGCGTCTCGGTGCTGCGCATGCCGCTCACCTTCCCCGCTGAGGCCACGCGCGGCGGTGAACTGCTGTGCGGACTGGGCGTACCCGACCTGCGCGCGACCAACGGCTCCTACACGCTTTTCGCGGCGGGACCCGAAGCGAACGAAGGCGACACCGAATTCGGTGGGCGGCACATCAAGTTCTACCCGCGCGACGGCGTGGCTACCGCACCGCTCGAAGGCCCGCCCGATCCGCGTCGGCTGGGAAGCGGCAAGCGACTCATCGTTCCGATCACGTTTCGCTTCGCGGGTGCGACCGCGACCGCCACGGTGAAGGGCGAGCAGGCGGTCGCGCTCGAACAGGACCTCTTCAGCCGCTGGGTGAGCGTCGTGTTCAAGGCGGGCCCGATGGTGCGCATCGAGGGCATGGTGCGCTTCATGCTCCTGCGCGGTCCGCCCTATCCTGCGATCTACGTCTCGCCGATCCAGATCGCGCCGCGCCACCCGCCCGTGCCGATTTCCGCACCGGGCGATTTCGCGGCGGATCTCGCCAAACGCCTCGGCCCGATGAAGACATCCGGATGGCCCGAAGACACCTTCGCCGCCAACGACGGCGTGCTCGACGACACAGCGCTGTTCCGCGACATCCGCGACTCCTATCTCGGCAACGAGCGCGTGCTGCTCGATCGACTCGACAACTCGGGCGCCAGCCTCGTCGCGATGGTCTTCACCGCCACCGACCGCGCCAGCCACATGTATTTCCGGTACCGCGACGAGCAGCACCCGGCGCACAACAAACAGGAAATGGCCGAGTTCGAAGCGCGCACGGGCATCGCGGATCCCATCTTCGAGTGCTACCGCTGGATGGACCGCACCGTGGCGCGGACCCGCGCGCGCCTCGGCCCCGACGACGTGCTGATTGTCGTTTCCGACCACGGGTTCCACACCTGGCGCTACGGCGTGAACCTCAACAC
>CBDURV010000380.1:0-4696 GCA_965369495.1 uncultured bacterium | reverse complement strand
ACGAACGCGAGGAGCCATCCGTTCGTGAGTGCGAAGGCGAGCGCGGTCAGGACGAGCGCCATGCCCGCGTACATGGGATTGCGGGACACGCGGTAGACGCCCGTCCCGATGAACTCCGGCGTGGTCTTCCACGGCTTCGGGTTCTGACCGGTGCGCAGGAACGCGACCAGCGCCGCCATGAGCAGAAGCGCGCCCGCGCCGCCGGTGAGCAGCGTGCCGACGATGGACACGGGCAAGGGGAAAGGCAGCTCGAGCCGATGGACGAACAGGTGCAGCAGCACACCCGCCACCACGGCTGCCGCGTAGACCAGCGGCGGGGGCACGCGCACGTCGGCGGCGTCTGCGTCGCGCTCTATCACTACGGGACGATTACCGATTCGCCTGCTGAAACGCCGGAGAGAATCTCGATGCGTCCGTCGCCGGCCGGTTCTCCCGGCACGACCAGCCGTCGCGTGTTGCGTTCATCCGCAAGCACGACGAAATGGAGCTGTCCGACGCGTGAGACGGCGCGCTGCGGCACCAGTACGCGCTTGACGGTTCCGGCGGGCAGCAGCAGGCGGCCGAACATGCCCGGGTAGAGGTTCTCCCGTTTCGGGAGCGCGACCTTGACGAGGAAGCTGCGCGAACCCGCTTCGGCCTGCGGCACGATCTCCTCGACCTTGCCGTCGAGCCTCTCTCCCAACGCGTCGAGCAGGACGCCGACGGTGTCGCCGCGCTTCAGGCCGATGGCGATCGATTCGCGCACCCACGCTTCAAGGCGCATGCTGCTGGGGTCGTACACGCCGAGCAGCGGCCGGCTGGGCGAGGCGAGATCGCCGGGTTCGGCGAAGCGGTCGATCACCACGGCATCGTAGGGCGACAGGACTGTGGCGTAACTCAGGCTGACCTGCGCCTCTTCGAGTTGCTTTTGCATGCTCTCGACCTCGGACTTGGCGCTGTGGAAGGCCGCCTCGGCACTGTCGATCTGCGATTTCGAGATCGCCCCGGCGGTGACGCTCTTCATGCGCTCGAAGTTCACCTTCGCCTCGACGAGACGTGCGTCGGCGCCGGCGAGTTGTTTTTGCGTCTGTGCGTAGCGCGACTCGAGATCACGGCTGTCGAGAATCGCCAGCGGCGTTCCCTTGGCCACGCGCTGGCCGGGCCGCACGAGGATCTCCTGCACGCGCGCGATGATGCGCGAGGAGATGGCGGCTTCGCGTACCGCGGCGACGGAGCCGGGATAGCGCTCGACGACGGGGGCGTCCACTTCGACGACGGCTACCGGTGTGCCGGATACGGGCGGCGAAGATCGTTCGACGGTACCGCCGGGAGCGATCTTATCGTCGAAGACGCCGGCGAGTTTCATCACGATCAGCACCAGCAGTGCGCTGCCGCCCACCCAGATGAGTGCATTCTTCAGCATCATTCCTCCTGCTCCGTAGCTACGGGCAGTCCATGGCCGGGACGGTTTGCGAACGCCAGGTTGTAGATCACCGGCACAACACCAAGGCTAAAAATCGTGGAGGCGAAAATGCCGAAGATGATCGCCCAGGCGAGGCCGGAGAAGACGGGGTCGAGGGTTATCACTATGTTGCCCAGAAACGTCGTTCCCGCCGTCAGCAGGATGGGCCGCACGCGAATCGCGCCGGAGCGTACGAGCGCCTCCTCGAGCGGAGTTCCCTCGCGTAGCGCGCCGTGCACGAACTCCACGAGCACCAGCGAATTGCGTACGACGATGCCGGACAGCGCGATCATGCCGATCATCGCCGTGGCCGTCAGGAAGGTCGGGTTCGGGAAACCGTCGATGGCGCGTTCGCCGAACATGTTGAGCGCCCAGAAGCCCGGCATGATTCCGATCATGGTGAGCGGAATCGCCGCCATCAGCGTGAGCGTGATGATCACCGAACTCGTCTGCAGCCAGAGGATGAAGAAAATCGCGATGTTGGCCGCGCCGAACGCGAGACCCAGGTCCCGGAACACGTCCAGCGTGATCTGCCACTCGCCCTCGCCGTTCCAGACGGCGCGTGTCCCCGGCGGCAGGCTCCACGCGATCTCGGCGCCCGACGCGAAGAAGGTCCGCTCATCGACCGGCTTGCCCTTGGCCGATGCCGCGGACGCGGGAACCGTCGAGCCTGGTGGCAGTTCATCGGCGGTCATGTCGAGAATCGCGTCCGCGGGCGGGCGCCCGGCGACCTCCGCGAAGACGAATGCCACGCGCTTGAGGTTCTTGTGATAGATCGTCGAAGTTCGCGTGGACTCCTCGACGGCTCCGAGCTCGCCCAGCGCGACCAGCGGTTGCGCCGCGTCCTTCACGCTGCCGCCCTCGCGCGTCTTGAGAATGCCGGGCTTCCCCTTCACCTGCAACGTGCGCAGCGTGGCGGGGTCGCTGCGGCGCGCGCGGTCCAGGCGCAGCACCACTTCGAGCGGATCCACCTCGTGGGGCGCGTCGAGCCGTGCCACCGGCCGTCCCTCCAGCGCGAGCGCCAGCGTCTGCACCACATCGTCGGTCGATACGCCCGAAAGCGCCGCCTTCTCCTTGTCCACCCGGAACGTGGACAGCTTCTGCGGCGCCTCGACGCTTGTGTCCACGTCCGTCACGAACGCTTCGCGCCGCATGCGCGCGGCGACGACCAGTGCCGCCGTCTCGATGCGTGAGTAGGGGACATCCTCGTCGCCGTAGACTTCGGTCGTGATGGTCGAGAGCACGGGCGGCCCGGGCGGGACCTCGACGATCTGGAGCACCGCGCCGCCGCGTTCGCCGATGTGCTCAAGATCGCGGCGCAAGCGCAGGACGATCTCGTGCGACTGGTGTACGCGGCCGCTCTTGTGGGTGAGTTGCACGCGCAGGTCGCCGGTGTGCTGTTCGTGGCGCAGGAAGTAGTGGCGCACCATGCCATTGAAGTCCATCGGCGACGCGACGCCGGAATAGACGGCGACGCTTTCGACCTCCGGCACCTCGAGCAGATAGGAGGCGAGATCGCGCAGGACGCCGTCCGTCCGCTCGACGGTCGTACCCTCCGGCATGTTGACCAGCACCTGGAACTCGCTCTTGTTGTCGTACGGCAGCATCTTGAGCGGTACGAGCCGGAAGCCGGGCAGCAGCAGGGCGAGACAGAAGAGGACACCGACCACGCCGACAAACAGCAGGGCGAGCGCGCGATTGCGCAGCAGCGGACGCAGCAGGCGGTTGTAGATCCGGTACTGGAAGCTGGCGGTGACCGCCTTGTCGGGGTCTTCCGGCGCTGCGGAGTCGTCGGAGTCTTGGCGGCGCAGCACGCGTAGGGCGACGAAGGGGGTCACGCAGAACGCGACGATCGTGCTGATGGTGACCGCCAACGGCACGTTCATCGCCATGGGCGCCATGTATGGACCCATCATGCCGGTGATGAAGAAGAGCGGCACGAAGCTGAGGATGATCGCCACGGTGGACATGACGAGCGCCGAGCGCACTTCCTGCACGGCCAGCAGCAGCGCGACCCGTCGCGAGAACTTCCGCATGCGGAAGAAGCGTTCGATGTTTTCCACGCCGGTGATCGGATCATCGACGAGTAGGCCGAGTGACAGGATCAGCGCGAACAGGGTCACGCGGTTGATCGTGTACCCCAGGAGGTAGTTGATCAGCAGCGTGGCGCCGTAGCAGACGGGAATGGCGAGTGCGATCACGAGCGCCGCCCGCCAGCCCAGGACCATGCCGATGAAGATCACGACCGTCAACACGCCCACGGCGAGCGCCTCGACGAGTTCGTCCACCTTCTCCTCGGCGGTCTCGCCGTAGTCGCGCGTGATCTCGACCTCGACGCCCGGCGGAATCACCTTCTCGCGCAGTTCCTCGAGCCGTTCGATGGCGGACTTGGCCACAGAGACGGCGTTGGCGCCCTTCTTCTTGGCGACGGCCAGATGCACCGCAGGCAGCAGGCGATGGCCTCCGTCCGCGCCCGTCGTGCGCACTTCGGACGCCGGCCCGAAGCCGATCCATGTGTAGTTGGTCGCCTCGTCGGGTCCGTCGATCACCGTCGCGACGTCGCGCAGGTAGACGGGCAGGCCGTCGACGACGTTGATCACCAGCTGCTCCAGCTCGCGCACGCTGCCGACGAGAGTGCCGATCTCGACCAGATGGGATTCGTCGGCGGCCTCGATCGTTCCCGCCGAGCGCTGCGTGCTGGAGACCTGGAGCGCGAAGGCGACGTCGAGTGGCGATGTGCGGCGGGCCGCGAGCGCTTCCGGCTCGAGCAGCACGCGCACCACGCGCGGCGGTCCGCCGACGGTGGTGATGCGGTTCGAATCCTCGACCGCCTGCAGCTCCTGTTCCAGCTCCTTGCCGATGCGCTGAAGTTCGTACAGGCCGTAGCGCTCGGGATCACGGCTCCAAAGCGTGGCGATGACGATTGGCACGTCGTCGATCTCGACAGGCTTGACGACCCAGCTTTTCACGTCTGACGTCACGCGGTCGATGTGCGACTCGATCTTGCTGTAGATCTTGAGCAGGCTGTCCTCGCGGTCCTCGCCCACGAAAAAGCGCACCGTCACGACGCACCGCTCGCGCATCGACATGCTGTAGACGTATTCCACGCCGTCGATCTGGTAGAGCAGCTTTTCCAGCCGCGTCGCGACCTGCCGCTCGATCTTTTCCGCCGAAAGTCCGGGCGCGTAGACCAGCACGTCGGCGAGCGGAACGATGATCTGCGGCTCCTCTTCGCGAGGAGTCAGCGCCAAGCTG
>CBDURV010000379.1:0-4697 GCA_965369495.1 uncultured bacterium | reverse complement strand
TCGTTTTTCCCGACCCCCAATCCGAATCCGAGAACCAGTCCGAGCAAGAGACCCAGCCCCAGCCCGAGGAGCAGAACTGAAGCGAGAAAAATTCGGAATCATCGCGGGCGCATGTGTGCTCGTCATCATCGGGATCGCCAGCGGCTGGTACGCGGCCAACCAGGGCAGCGGAGGCGCCGCCGAGGCGGACTCGCCCGTCGCCGACGCCGCTGCCGGCCTTTCGCCGCAGGCGCTCAAGAACATCGGCGTCACGTTGGCCGAGGTGCAGTTGAGCGACTTCGTGCGCACCGTGCGAGTGCAGGCGACGGTCGTGGACGCACCGCTCAACGATCAGCCGGTCGCGGCGCTGCTGGGCGGCGTCGTTATGAAAATCCACGTTCGGCCCGGGCAGGTGGTTGCCGCCGGCGCGCCGCTCGCCACCGTGGCGCGCGCCGCGATCCCGCGCCCCCGGTTGGAGTTGGCGGCGGAGATCCTCGATCCGGTGAGCGAGGATCTGCACCAGTCGATTTCGGCGTTGCGCACCGCTATCGCCAGCCACGGCAGTCGAGAGCGCGAGTTCCAGCGCGTCCGCAAGGTCTTGGCGGGATCGAGCTCGGAAGACCTGCCGATCGTGTCGCGCACGCGTCTGCTGGAGTTGGAGTACGCGCGCGACGCCGCGAAGCAGCAGCGGGAAAACGCCGAACGCGAACTGGCGCGGCATGGACTGTCGCCGGAGGAGATCGCAGTCGTTCGGGACGGCGGCCGTCCGCCCCCGACGCGTCGGCTTTGGCGCCGCGCGCTCGAGGAGAACGGACTCTGGGGCGATGTCGAAACGGCCATCCTCGACGCGCTGCCCGAGACGGAACGGACGCGGCCCTGGGTGGTCGCGACGATCGGCGAGTTGAGTGCTGCCGGGCTCACCACGGATGAGCTGGCGGCCGCCGTGAAGGTCACGCCGTCGATCGGCAAGCGCTTTTTCGAAGCGGCATCGCTGCTGCTCGATGGACACTCGCTTGGCAAGGTGACACTGCTTGCGGCGCGTGGCGCGTTGGATCCGGTGGTGGTGCTGCGCGCGCCCAGCGGTTCGGTCGAGGACTGGGACGTCACGGACGTGCCGACCAGTCCGGGCGAACGCGTCGAGCCGGGCACGCCGGTGGTCATGCTGCACGACTCGCGCACCATGTGGCTCCGACTGGAGCCGTCGGGGGACGAACTCGCCGCGCTGTCGGAAGCGATCAAGCAGAGCACGCCGCTCACCGCGTCGCCGCTCGTGCCGGGCGCCGGCCCCGCGCTGAAGGCGCTCACGATCGATCGACTCGTAACCCGTGCCAGCGAAGACCATCGCGGCGCGGTGGCGATTGTCCTCGCGCCCAATACGCCGATTCGGGCCAAGGGCAGCAAGAGCCGCAGTTGGGGACTGCGCGTCGGCCTGCGCTATCTCGTTGACGTTCCCGTCCAGACGCTGAAGCAGCGTTTCGTGTTGCCGGCCAGCGCCGTTACGAGCGAGGGCCCGGAGCGCATCGTCTTCATGGAGGACGGCGCGACGTTTTTGGCGCGGCCGGTTCATGTCGAATACGAAGACGATCGCGTGGCGGTGATCGCCAACGACGGCGCCCTGTTCCCCGGCGACAGCGTTGTCCAGACGGCGGCCTTCTCGTTGGGACTCGCACTTCAAACCGGTTCGGGCGCGGTCGATCCGCATGCTGGCCACAACCACTGATCCAGCACCATGCTTAACCGACTTATCGAGTTTTCCCTCCGCAACCGGCTGCTTGTCGTGCTGGCCGCGGTCATTATCGCCCTCTACGGGAGTTGGGTCGCGCTGCGGTTGCCCATCGACGTGCTTCCGGATCTCAACCGGCCCACGGTCACCATCCTGACCGAGGCGCACGGCCTCGTCCCCGAGGATGTCGAACAGCTCGTCACGCGGCTGATCGAGCAATCCGTCAACGGCGCCACCGGCGTCGCCCGCGTACGCAGCGCGTCGGGGCTCGGCCTGAGTGTCGTCTTCGTCGAGTTCGACTGGGAGACGGACATCTATCGCAATCGCCAGATCGTGCAGGAGAAGCTGCAGCTCGCACGCGCGCAGCTTCCACCGGGCGTCGAGCCGCAGATGGCGCCGATCAGCTCGATCATGGGGCAGATTCAGCTTCTGGGCGTGCGCAGCAGGACGGGTGCGACCGATGCCACCGCCATTCGCTCGTTCGTCGATCAGAACCTCAAGCTGCGTCTGCTGTCGCTGCCCGGCGTCGCCCAGGTGGTGACGATCGGCGGCGCACCGCGACAGTTGCAGGTGATCGTCGATGCCGAGAAGCTGACCGCGCATGACGTAACGCTCGCAGAGGTCGCCGAGTCCATTCGGCGTGCGAACGTGGCCGGCTCCGGCGGCTTTCTCAACATCGGACCCAAGGGGCCGCTGGTCACGGTGACCGGCCTGGTCAGGGGCGCGCCCGATCTCGGACTCGCCGTCGTGCGCGCCGATCCGGTGCGTCCGGTACGGCTCTCGGACGTTGCCGAGATCCGCTTCGGTCCCGCCGCGATCCGCACCGGCGACGCCGGCATCAACGGCAGTCAGGGTGTCGTCGCCGTCGTCTTCAAGCAGCCGGACGTGGATACGACGGTGCTGGCGGCCCGAATCAAGAAGGAACTCGCCGCGATCGATCCGACGATGCCTGAAGATCTGGAGCTGTTGCCCGAGCTCTACCGGCAGTCGGACTTCATCGAACGCGCCATCCAGAACGTCACCGAGGCGGTCCTGGACGGCTCGATCCTCGTGGTCATCATCCTCTTCATCTTCCTGCTGAACTTCCGCACGACGGCGATCACGCTGACCGCCATTCCGCTGTCGATCGCGACGACGGCGCTGGTATTCCAGATCGCCGGCGTCTCGATCAACACGATGACGCTGGGGGGACTTGCGGTCGCGATCGGCGCGCTCGTCGATGACGCGATCGTGGACGTCGAAAACGTCTTCCGTCGATTGCGTGAAAACCGCGCGAGCAGCAATCCACGCAAGCCGCTGGCCGTCGTCTATCTCGCCTCGAGCGAGGTGCGCAAACCGATCCTGATCGGCACGCTGGTCGTCGCCGCCGTCTACCTGCCCTTGTTCGCGCTTTCCGGCATGGAGGGGCGGCTCTTCGCTCCCATCGGCATTGCCTACATCGTCAGCATCATGGCGTCGCTGCTTGTTTCGCTCACCGTCACGCCGGTGCTCTGCGCCTGGTTGTTGCCCAACTCGAAGGCGATGGAGCGCGACACGGACGGTTGGCTGGTGCGCAAGCTCAAGGCGGGCGCCGGGCGCGTGATCCGATTCAGCATGGCGCGGCCGCTCGCGATCTCGTCGCTGCTGGCGGCGCTGGTCCTGGGCGGGGTCTTCGTGCTCTCCACCCGCGGTTCGGAGTTCCTGCCGCCGTTCAACGAGGGCACCGCACAGATCAACATCGTGTTGCCACCGGGCACCAGTCTCGAAACGTCCAACGAGTTCGGCCAACGACTCGAGTCGCTGCTGATGGAGGTGCCGGGCGTCCTCACGGCCGCGCGCCGCACCGGCCGTGCCGAGGGGGACGAGCACGCCGAGGGCGTGAACATGTCGGAGGCGATCGTCACCTTCGATCCGGATACGGAGCGCACGCGCGAGGAGATCCTGGCCGACATTCGCGGCCGCATGGAGATCCAGTTCCCCGGCGTTGCCACCTCGGCGGAACAGCCGCTCGCGCACCTCTTGTCGCATCTGCTTTCCGGTGTCACCGCGCAGGTCGCGATCAAGATCTTCGGCGACGACCTGACGATCCTGCGCCGCACGGCAGCCAAGGTCGAAGCCGCGCTCGGTTCCATTCCGGGCGTGGTGGATCTGCAGGCCGAACAGCAGGTGATGGTCGAGCAGATCGAAGTCAAACCGAAGCGCGCCGCTCTGGCGCGTCATGGGCTTACGGTCGAGGACGTGGCCGAGACGGTCGAACTTGCCATGGAAGGCGAGGAGGCGTCGCGCCTGGTGCTCGGGCAGTTCTCCTATCCGATCATTCTTCGGCTCGAGGCGGAGGACCGCAAGGACATCCCCGCCGTCGAACGGCTGCTGGTGCCGACGCCGTCCGGGACGCCGTTGCGCCTCTCGGAGGTGGCCACCGTGCGGCTTTCGCGCACGCCGAACAGCGTGAAGCGGGAGAACGTGTCGCGCCGCATCGTCGTCAAGCACAACGTGGCGGGACGCTCGCTGGGCGAGGTGGTGGGCGACGTCGAACGCGCGCTCGATCCGATTCGCGCCGAACTTGGCGCCGGCTATTCCATTCGCGTGAGTGGACAGTTCGAGGCGCAGGAGCAGGCGGCCAAGATTATCAGCATCCTGTCGCTGCTTTCGCTTGGCGTGATGTTCCTGCTCATTTTCATGCACTTCCGTTCGGCCAACCTGGCCGTCCAGACGCTGCTCAACATCCCGATGGCGTTCGTCGGCGCCGTGGCGTTCATCGTCGCGACCGACCAGACGATTTCGATCGCGACACTCGTGGGCCTCATCTCGCTGGGCGGCATTGCCGCGCGCAACAAGATCCTCCTGCTCGACCACTACCTGCATCTGATGCGGGAGGAGGGCGAAGGCTTCTCGAAGGAGATGATCGTGCGTGCCGGCAAGGAGCGCATCGTGCCGGTCCTGATGACGGCGCTCACCAGCGGCATCGCGCTGGTGCCGCTCGTGATGGCGCCCGGACAGCCGGGCCGTGAGTTGC
>CBDURV010000378.1:0-4703 GCA_965369495.1 uncultured bacterium | reverse complement strand
TCACGCGCCCACCGGCGAGTTTGGCGAACGCGGGGCCGAGCACGGGCGGCTGCAGGCGCCGCTGCGTGCCTCGGCACTCCACCGCACCCGCCATCTCGGCGTAGGTGCCGTACTCGCCCAATCCGTCGTTGTTGCGATCGACGATCGCGATCGACTGGAACTGCGCCTGCGCCGCGATCGTGTTGCGCAGCGTCGCGATCGCCATCATCTCGTTCGCCTTCTTGACGCTGTTACCCGGCGCGGCGACGTCCTTGAGTTTCCATGCGCCACCGCGCTTCACCATGACTACGGTTCCGCGCGCCGGCATGCCGAGCACGATCGTGCTGGCGGTGAAGGTCGCCACGTCGCCCTTGCGCTCCACCGTGCCGACGTTCACCTGCAGGCCCGCGAGCGCATCGAAGACGCGCGGGTTCTTGCGACGCTGCTCGGCGACGAACTGCTCGAAAACCTTGCGACCGTCCGTCGGTACGTCGCCCTTGAGCTTGCGCCGTAAACCGCGCTGGAGCTTTTCCTGCGCTTCGCTGGAGAGCAGGTCCCAGACAGCCAGGATCTCGCCGCTCCGAACCGAAGCGACGATCTTCTGGAACGCCTGCTCCGGCTCGGAAACGTTGGGGGATGCGAGGAGGAAGACAAGAGCGAGCGGCAGCATGTGCGTCATGACTCCCCTTTTATCGGCCGGCTAGCCGGCCGGCGGCGACATTCCGGCCCAGCATTCCATCGTGGAGATGTCGCCGTTGCCGGACTGCTTGGCATGGAGGAACAGCTGCATGCGGTAGGCGACGAGGCTCGCATAGACGCCGCGCATCAACAGCGCCGACTGCGCGATCGGCTCGCGCCAAGGCAGAGTCATTTCGTGCGTCATCGATGCCGTCTCGTCGATGGTTTCGAGCACCTCCGCGATGCGATCCATCTGATGGTCCATCGCGGCTGCGAAATTGTCGCCGTTCACCGACGCGCTCTGCTCGTTCAGCGCGGGCGCGTGGTCCCAGTCGCCGGTCGTCGCGTTGATGGCCATCATCTCCGCCATGACAGTCATGTAGCGCATCAACTCGAGCGTCGTTCGCTGTTTCGGAGTCGGTCGCCACTCCAGCGCGCCCTCGGGGAGCAGCGTGGCGAGGTGGTTAATGACCTTGGTTTCGTGCCGGCATCCGTCGAGGAGTTGCGCTTTCGTGATCATGATCCACGCACCATATCGGCTACCCTTGCGCCCATGACCGCCACCAGCCTGCCTTATCTGCGAGCCCCGTGCGTATCGGTAGCGGACGCGCCGCAGTTCGCCGACTTACGGCGGCAACGGCAGGTTTCGCTGTTCAGGCGTCGTGTTCTGGGCGAGGGCGCAGCGTCGAGATCAAGGAACCAGGAGGAAGTCGTGTTCAATGCTTCACTGCGACGACGAGAGACGCGGAGATCGGCGTTGCGGACCGGCCAGAACCGCGGGTCTCGTGAATAATGCAGGCTGGGCAAGCGGACCTCGTCGTCGTCGGGGCGGGCGCTGCCGGCCTCATGGCGGCGATCCACGCCGGGCGAAATGGCCAGCCCGCGCTCGTGTTGGAGGGAGCGCGCACGCTGGGCGCCAAGATCCTCGTCGCGGGCGGCGGGCGCTGCAACGTAACGCACGATATCGTTGACGAGACGAGCTATGCAGGCTCGAAGCCGAACGCGATTCGCAAGGTGCTGCGCCGCTACGACGTGCCGGAGACGATCGCGTTTTTCGGGGAGTTCGGCGTGGAGTTCCAGCGCGAGGAGAGTGGCAAGCTGTTCCCGGTCACCAACAAGGCGCGAACGGTGCTCGATGCGCTGTTGCGCGGCGTGGAGCAGGCGGACTCGCGCATCCAGCATCCCTGCCGCGTGCAGTCGGTGCGCCGCGAAGGCGACGAGTTCGTGGTGGAGGGGGACGGCTTCGCCATGCGCGCGCGCCGCCTGATTCTCGCGACCGGGGGCAAGAGCCTGCCCAAGTCGGGCAGCGACGGCCAGGGCTGGGAGTTCGCGCGTGCGCTGGGCCACACGGTGACGCCGCGATTGTTGCCCGCGCTGGTCGGGCTCACCCTCGCCGACGGCTGCTTCGGCCGCGACCTGTCGGGCTTCACGCTGGAGGCGACGCTGGAAGTGCGCGCCGCGAGCGGCAAGCGTCTCGCCACCCGCACCGCTTCGACGCTCTGCACGCACTTCGGCATTTCGGGACCGGGTCCGATGGACATCAGTCGCCACTACCTGAACGCGCAACTCGACGATACCGGTGCGCAACTCACCATCGCCTGGCTTCCCGGGCGCAGCGAAGACTCGATCGACGCGGAACTGCGCGGCCTCGGCAAGCGCACCGTCCTGCGCGGATTGAAGGCGTCGCTGCCGGAGCGTCTGGCGCGCGCGCTCTGCACGGCGGCGGGCGTGGAACCGAACACCTTCGGGCATGCGCTATCGCGCGAAGGACGGCGCGCCCTCGTGCGTGCGGTTTGCGCCACCGTGCTCCCGGTCACCGGCACGCGCGGCTGGAACCAGGCGGAGGCGACGGCGGGTGGAGTGCCGCTGGCCGAGTTGCAGCTCAAGACGATGGAGTCGCGCATCTGCCCCGGCCTCTACTTCTGCGGCGAAATGCTCGACGTGGATGGCCGCATCGGCGGCTACAACTTCCAATGGGCGTGGGCCAGCGGCTTCGTCGCCGGAAGCGCCGCGGCGGCGAGCCTATGAGCGCGCACGATTTCTATCACGGTGAGCGCACGCAAAACGCGGTCAAGTGCGCGCTGGGTATCGCGCTGCTGACGACGGTCGCGTTGCTTTGGCGTGGCGTCGATACGGCGAGTTTCGTGGGCGGCCTGCTCCAGGTGCTGCTCGCGCTCGCCCTGGTGCTCGTCGTGCGCGGCGCATTCGGCTACCGGCACTGCACGCACGTACTCGCGGACCTGCCGCCCGCGCCGCGCGAAGAGGCGCGCATGCGCGGCATCGAGGGCTGGTGGGTTCCGCGCCAGATGATCTGGGCCTCGCTCACGATCGTCGGCATTGCGCTCGGCTCCGCCAGCGGCCTGCCGCGCTGGGAAGGCTGCGGACTCGGGCTGGTGATCTTCGCAGCCGTGAGTTGGATCTTCGACGGCTTCGCGCGTGCGCGCTGCGATGCGTACATGGCGTGAAAAAGGGTGGGCGCGCCGAAGCACGCCCACCCGGCCGGAGGCCGTCACAAACCCGGAATGATGTCTCTCGAGATGCGAGCGATTCAGCTCGCGGGCTTGGTGACGCCACCGCCACTCCTTCTCAGACGAAGGGGTGTTTCGCACGCGGAGTGCCACTTGAAAGGTGGGTGTTTGGAGGGGGTCCGGGGGACGCGAGTGCCCACGTCGTGGACGCAGGCTTCCCGCGCTGTGCGCGTAAGTACTTGTCATCCAACCGATTACGCTTCGATGCCCACGCCGTGGACGCCGCTTGATAGTGTTTGGCGATGGTCAATGAGGCGGAACGAGATCTCCCGCGACTTCTGGATCTGCTGGCGCAAGAAGCCGCGCAGTTGCTCGGAGCGGAGCGAGCGTCGATCTTCCTGCTCGATGAGAGTCGCACGGAACTCTGGTCGCAGGTCGCGCTGGGTAGCGACGAGGTGCTGCGCTTCGACGCGCGCTTAGGCATCGCGGGCGCGGTCGCACTTGGCGCGCAGCCGATCCTGGTTCCCGATGTCGCGCAGGATGATCGGTTCTATACGGGCGTGGACGAGCAAACGGGATTCGTCACGCGCAGTCTCGTCGCGGCGCCGCTCATTGCGCCGGACGGTGAGTCGCTGGGTGCGTTCGAAGTGCTCAACAAGCGCGAGGGGAGTTTCTCGGAGGCCGACCGCGATGTGCTGGTGGCCTTGTCGCGCCACGCCGCTCGCGCCATCGGCAACGTGCTGTCGATGTCCAAGCTGCGCGACCAGAATGCGCGTCTGCGTCGCGAGGCGAGTCGTCGCTTTTCAACCGAGGCGATCGTCGGAACGAGCCCGCGCATGCGCAGCCTGGTCCAACTCATCGAAGAGATTCGCGACACGAGTGTCAACGTGCTCATCACCGGCGAGACCGGTACCGGCAAGGAGCTCCTCGCGCGCGCCATTCACGGCAGCAGCGCGCGCGCAGGCCATCCGTTCGTCGCGCTCAACTGCGCCGCGCTTCCCGAAGAACTGGTCGAGAGTGAACTGTTCGGGATCGAGAAGGGAGTCGCCACCGGCGTCGCCGCGCGCGCGGGTCGATTCGAGCAGGCGAACGGTGGAACGTTGTTTCTCGACGAGATCGGGGATCTCAGCCCCGCGGCGCAGGCGAAGATCCTGCGGGCGCTGCAGGAGCGCGTCATCGAGCGCGTCGGGGGGCGCAAGCCGATTCCCGTCGATGTGCGGCTCGTTTCCGCGACCAACCGTGATCTGGCGCAGGATGCAGAGGCGGGGCGTTACCGCAGTGATCTCTACTACCGGCTCAAGGTCGTTCACATGGAGACGCCGCCGCTGCGTGAGATCCGGGCGGACATCCCCCTGCTTGCGGAGCGTCTGCTCGCGGCCAAGTGCGAGGAACTGCGCCGCGAGCCGAAGCGACTGTCGAAGGGCGCGTTGCGACGCCTCACGGAATACCGCTGGCCCGGCAACGTGCGCGAACTTGAGAACGAGATGACGCGTGTGGCCGCGTCGGTGCGGCGCGCGGAAATCGTCGAAGCGGATCTCTCGTCCGCCATCGCCGGCGGCACGGGGAGCGGACCGCAGG
>CBDURV010000377.1:0-4713 GCA_965369495.1 uncultured bacterium | reverse complement strand
CGCGCACGTTCATGGCCGCGACCGGTTCGCTCAGACGCGGCCGCCTCAATCTCGGTCGCTCGTTCGGTTACCAGGAAATCACCTATCGCGAATCGGTCACAGCGCAACGGGTGGCGTTCGATTTTCGCCTGAACAACAGTGATTACGTCGCGTTCATCTTCAATCGCACGGACTCCGGCACGAGCGGGATCCGCTTCAGCCACAGTCCGCGTTACGAGAGTTGTTACTTCACCGCGACGACGGACGGCGAGTTCCTATCGACGCGCCCAATTGACTTGGGCTCGTGGGACTTGCACGGCTGGGCGCACGCGGAGATTACCTTTCGCGATGGTGGGTTCGACGCCTCGCTCAACGACCGCAAACTGCTGAGCGTAACTACCGAGATCGCGCAGCCGCAACGCATCGGGTTCCGCGGCTGCGCCACGCGCGTGTACGTGGACAACATTCTTATCGAGCACGCGGGGGGTGTCTTCGAGGAGTCGTTCTACCGGACCGCGGCGTTTGCATGGGCGCTCCTGATCGCTCTGTTGGCGTTCGCGGCCATCGGTGCGCTGTCGGCCTGGATCGTGCGCCGGCGTGGGATCGAACCCCGTCGTGCCCTCCTGCGCGCCCTGATGCTGACCATCGTCGCCGCGATCTGCACGGGGGCGGTGCTCTACGCGTACGACAAGGTCCTATCCCGTTTCTACGCCAACCGGGGCCTCGCGACCGAGGCTGAATTCATGGACATGGTTGAAGAGACGAGAACGCGTGAGATCCGGGATCTGCACACGGCGCAGCTCGCGCCCGGTATTCGGCGCGTGCTCGTGATCGGATCGTCGCAGACCTGGGGCGAGGGAGCGGAACTTCTCAAAGACGGATGGGTGCCCGTGTTGCAGCGCAGGCTTGGCCCGACGTTCGAGTGCATCAATGCCGGACTGCGCGGGTTTCGGGCGCCGCGACTGGCGAGATTGTTCGACGAGAACTGGTCGCGGCTCTCGCCAAGCCTCGTCGTGGTCAACCTGTGCAACAACGACAGGGATCCCGAGGTGTTCAGCGCGGCACTGGAGCAGATCGTCCTGCGCAGTCGTGCCATCGGCGCGCGGATCCTGTTTGTCGAAGAGGCGAAGTCGATCGAAAGCGACCATGCGAACGTGCTCCGCAATCAGGCTGCCATGGCTGTCGTCGCACAACGGCATGGCGTGCCCGTCGTCGCGCTGTACGACTACATGCAGAGTCAATACGCGCGCGGATTCCTCTGGTGGGATGACGTGCACCCGACCGGTTTCGGCCACCGCCTGATCGCGGAGCACCTGGATCCGCACGTCAGGGCGCACGCGACTCGCTAGTCCCCGTCCCCCGCCAACACGTACATGCCCGCCACGTCCACGCCGCGGCCGAAGAGCGGCTCGGCATCGCTCTGCGCGGCGAATCCGAGCGCGTCCAGCGCCCGCCATACGATCGGACTCCCGGCGAGACAGTCGATACGGTCCGCGCCGCAGGCTGTCATCGCGCGCATTGCGCCGATCACGAGATCGCGGCGAGAGTCGTCGTCGTCGCGACGCGCCAAGAGATCGACGATGCGTCCGCGTCGAATGCCGCGCTTTTCGATCACGCTCAGCACGACATAGCCGCGCAGCCGGTCCGCGTCCTCGTGAATGAGCGTGTGGTAATGCGTCTCCGGACGATCCAGATAACGCCAGTTGAGCAACGCCGCGTCGCGCCGAGTGATGCAGGCATAGCTGCCGCGCGCCTCCGTCCAGAGGTCGTCGAATCGGCGGTCGAAATCCCCCGCGAGTTTTCCGACACCCTCGGGTTGCTCCGGTACACCACGCACGAACACGTCGGCCACGGCCCCGAGCGCGCGGCCCACCGCTGCTCCCGTAGCGCGGCTCCAACGCGGTGCGTGGGTGAGCGTGCGCGTTCGGAACCCGCCCGTCGGCGCGACGCTGTATCCGGTGCGTTCCAGGAGTGCTTGCGAAGGCCCCGTCACTCCCTTGCCCAAGATCACCGGCGGCATCGCGTCGGTCATCTGCGCCGCGATACCGCGCCGGCGGAAGTCGGGATGCACCATCGTATCGACGCGCCACCACGCCTCGACCGGTTGGCCCTCGACATACAGGCCCGCCGGCGTGAGAGCCGTGCTCGCGACAATGCGTCCCTCGCTCTCGGCAACCGGCCCGCGGAAGCCCGGCGACGCCAACCGCGGATCGTCATGCCACTGCCACTCCCACTGGCGCTCCATGACCGCCGCTACCTCGTCGCCGAACACGGCGCGCGCGAGCACAACGATCTGCGCCCGGTCCTCGTCGCGGCCTTCTCGGATTTCCACCATCAGTAACGCGCCAAGCGTAGCGTGAATCGGTCGAAGTTCTCATTGGTGGGAATGCGCGGAACCGCGAAGAGATCCGTCGCAGCGTCCACGACACCCCGATAGGCAGCGAGCGCCGCCGTAAACCCGCACTCTCGCGCGACCTCCTGCGTGGTGGCGTTGAAGTCCGTGCGCTCGCCATACGGATAGGCGAGCAGCAAGACGTCGCGCCCAAGCGTCTCCGCCAGCGCGTCTTTGCAGCGGCGCAATTCGTCCGCCGTTGCGGCGCGATCGAGTTCCGACAGCCGCGCGTGCGACGCGGTGTGCGCCTCGACGCGCATACCCTCGCGGTCGAGCGTGCGCAGTTCGTCGGCGTTGAGAATGCGTTCGTCGGGCGCCCACGGGAACCGCCGCTCGCCGCCGACATAGTCGCTCACGGCAAACACGGTCGCCGGCATGCCGCGTTCGCGCAGCAGCGGCCACGCGTTGCGCAGGTTGTCCTCGAACGCGTCGTCGAAGGTGATCGCGACCAGATTGCGACGGTTCCCGCGGCCCTCCAACAACGCTTCCAGCGGAACAACCTCATGGTGCCGGGCGAGGTAGTCCAACTGCGCCGCGAACGCTCCGCACGTAATCGACGCCTCGGGCAACGGAGCCGCGCCGTCGTCCACCACGCGGTGATAGAGCAGGACGCGATTGCGTCGTTTCGATCCGACGCGCACCGCCGGGGTGATTAGCCTGCGCCACATGTTCGGCGCGAATTCTCACGCTACTCGTCGGTGGCCGCAAGGAAGAACGAATCTTCGAAGCGGCCGATGCACGAGACGGATCCGCACACCCAGACGTGCAAACGGCGACCGCAACCGCCCGCCCCACAACCACTTACGGCCGTCGGCGGCCTCACTCGGAGAGCGGATAGAGGCAGCCGTAGGGGGTGACGCTGGTGGGATCGACCGGCTGGCCGGCAAGAATGGCATCGACTGCCTTGTGGACGTAGGAGACGGTCGGCCGATAGCGGTCGTCGTCGATCGCGCCGCGGAAGCGGAGGCGGAGATCGCCATCCAGGACGGCCACCGACGCGGACGCGGTGACGCCGACGTGCTTCACGGTCCACCCGTTGGAGTCGCGCAAGACGGGGTAGGGCGACCCGAGTTTTTTGCGCAACTTCTCGACCGCCTCGCGGCTGTCGCCCGGGTTGGAGTCGATCGCGATGAACTCGACGTTCTTGTCCTTGTAGCGTTCGAGCAGCGCGAGAATGCGCTCTTCGCAGTCGCGCACGCACGCGCACTTGCTGCTCCAGAACCAGAGCACCGTCGCCGCGGGCTTGGTATCCAGCTCGCGCTCGAACTGCGTGCCGTCATCTTCCAGCAAACGCATGCCCACGACACGCTCGCCGATATCGAGCCGACCGCCCTGCTGCGCATCCCGCGAGCACGCCAGGCAGAGCGCGAAGATCATTAGCGCCGGTGCCCTCATGCGTCCGGCTTCCCTTCCGGATCGAAGAAGATGAAGAAGCCGCCCATCGCATCGGCGCGCTCGTCGCTCTGGTTGTCGTGGATCGACGTCATCAGGAACGTCTCCCCCTTGCGCACGTAGAAGCCCTTCTCGGAGGAGTAGGTGCTCAGGCGCCGGTCGGCCAGTTTTTCCGCTTTGCTCAGGACCGCGGTGAACATCACCTTGCCGTCGCCGACCCGCTTGAGCTCGATGAACTCGCCGGTTGGATGGATGTGACCGCCGATCGCGTGGATCCGTCCGGAGAAGGTCATCTCGAACTCGCGCGTGAGCACGTCCCGCGTATGCGGCGCCACCCAATACATATCCGGGTAGCAGACGCTCAGCGCGAAGCAGTGCAGCGCCCGCATCGGCCGCTTGATCTCCGAGTCCGGCACGTAATCGACTTCCAGCTTCATCCGCACGCGGCAGCCCTCGTCGTGCCGGTTGTTGAACATCGGCTGGTAGTGCAAACGCGTGCCGGCGCGCACCGAGAGCCCGAAGCCCTCGGGGAACTTGAACACGGGCGTGAAACCGTCGGTGCAGATGCCCTCGAACGGCATCTCCTCCTCCTGGTAAAGCGGGTGGTTCGTCAGCAGGGTATGACACTGAATGTCTTCCGGCAGGAACTCGCCCTCGGCACCAAGCGCCGTCGTTTTCCATCCGATCACCCAGACGCGCTCGGTCTTCGAAAACGGCTCGATCTCGAACGGCTCGGTGTGCACGTTGATCTGCTCGGCCAGTACGGAATTGGCGCGCGAGACGAGCGTCTTGCGGTAGAGCCCCTCGGTGACGCGTTCGTCGCGATCGACGCCGGTTCCGAGAAAGTCCCCTTCGGGCTTCTCGTCGGCTCCGCAGCCCATCAGAAGCGGGAGCAGGCACCACAGGACGATCCGGTTCATGCCCCTGATTCTACTCGTCAAGATAAGCCT
>CBDURV010000376.1:0-4730 GCA_965369495.1 uncultured bacterium | reverse complement strand
TCGTCGCTGCCTCGTTGCAGTGACCTCCGGCCACAGCTGCCTCGGCGCTCCTCGACCTCCACGCCGCATCCTCGGCCTTTGCCGTGGGGGCGGCCGGTCTGCGACGCCAATCTCTGCGTCACCGCGTCGTCGGAGTGACCCCTGTCCGCCATAGCGCGAAGCGCGACGGCGGATGTCGAGGCGTTGCGGACGGCCGGCTTCGACGACCGCAGCATTCACGACATCTGCTCCATTGCGTGCTACTTCGCCTTCCTGAATCGTCTGGCCGACGGCCTCGGCGTCGAGTTGGAGCCGTTCCACGATTCCGACCCCCTGCGCCCCTAGTTCGCGGGGGTCTCCGCAGGTATCCTTCCGCGACCGTGGCCCCCCGCACCCCCCTTTTGATCCTCCTCATCGCGCTGCTCGCCGCCTGCAAGGGTACGTGGGCGGATCGTGGCGGCGGGATTCACCAGAAGGGCGAAAAAATGTGGAGCGTGCGCGGTCATATTGGCGCTCCCATCAAGGGCAAGTCACTGGCGTGGAACGGTGAGGACAACGTCGACAACTGGGGCGCCGGCGTCTGGAACCACTGGTTCGTGCGCGACCGCATTGCGCTCGGCGCCGGCATCAGCGGCGTCATGTACAAGCCCGGCAGTCGCGAAGTGCTCGGCGTCGAACTGGAGGGGAACTTCCGCTGGTACTTCTGGGAGGTCAAGAAGACCGGGTTCTTCTGGGACTTCTACGGCGGCGTTCTCTTTACGGAGAACCCGATTCCGCCGAGGGGCACCAGCACGAACTTCAGTTTCGCCTTCGGGCCCGGTGTCGAGTTTCCGTTGGGGAAGAAGCTGCGCGGATTCATCGGCGCGCAGTACCACCACATCTCGAACGCGCTGGGCCGCGAGTCGGACATGAACCCGGCGCAGAACGAGATCCGCGGGTGGTTCTCTATCGGTCGTACCTGGTAGGGGCGTAGCCGAGGCCGAACGCTAAACGCCTTACGCTCTACGCCGCGACCTTGCTGCGTAAGGCGTAGAGCGTAGAGCCCCCTGCGCGTGGAACGAGTCGTTTACGGAGGCGCAAAGCGTACAATCCTCATATGGCCAGACACATGTCCAACCGCGGACGCATCGATCGCATGCAGGACGAGGCGGCGGCTACTGAGCGCGAGAAGAAAGAGGCGCGGAAACAGAGTGCCGCCACCGGGCGAGGGCGGGCGAAAGCGGAGCCGGGTCGCATGAAGATCGTCTGGGGCATCAAGAACAGCGAGGGTGAGATCATCGCCGCTTTTCCCTATCCGGAAAAGGCGCGCGCGGAGGCGGAGGCGCAGCGCCTGCGCGACAACGGCCAGCGCGGCTGCCTCGTATGTCCGCACAAGGTGCCGTTCTAGCCTGAATATGGCCGATCCCTACCGCTCAGACACGATCGCGAACTGGATCGGCGACTTCTGCGCCAGCACCACGTTCGATGAACTGCCCGCGCCGGCGAAGCAGCACGCCGAGCAGGTGCTGACTGTCTTTGTCGAGCGCGCGTGCGATGTGCGCGACACGTCGCCGGGGGACCTCGAAGAGGGCGACCTGAAGCCGGCGCTGCTGGACGGAGTGGGCGCGTTGGCGCTGCCCGACTCGGTGCGTGGCGTGGTGCCGGCGCTGTGCGGCGCATTCCTGGCCGAGATGCAGGGGCAAGGACGACTGAGCGGCGGTCGCACGCTCGCCCTCTATCTGCGCGCGCTGCGCCCTGCCTACGAGGAGCGCGCGGCGGGTTCGAGCCGACCCCACCGCAATCCGGGTTCGCGCATCGGCCGTAATGATCCGTGTCCCTGCGGGAGCGGTCGCAAGTACAAACAGTGCTGCATGAAGCGGGAGATCGGATGATCAAGCTGGTACCGATGAGTGAGGAGGAGCGCGAGCAGTATGGCATTCGCATGGCGCGCACCTATGCGGAGGAGATGGTCTCGGCCGCCGGCGTCTCCGAGCAGGAGGCGTACGCGATCGCCACGGCGCACATGGAACTCGATCTTTCCGAGGACGCCGCCGAGCAGTGCTACCGCATCGTCGCCGCGCAGTCCCGCGAGAACGTGGGGGAAACAGCCATCGTGCTGGGTGGCGCCGACGCCTTCCTGCTCGACTTTCGGATCGAGACGAGGTTTCACGGCAAGGGATACGGCAGCGCGGCGATGCGTCGCATCGAACGGTTGGCGGTCGAGTCGGGGGCGACCCAGATTCGCCTGCACGTCTTCGCCCGCAACGACGCCGCCCGCTCGCTCTATGAACGGCGCGGGTTCGACGCCGTCAGCCTGCAGATGCGCAAGACGCTTTGACCGGTGAAGAACCTGCCGAAGCCGCCCCTCCAGCATGTGGCGTATGCCTGCTGGATTGCCGTCGCGATCGGTGTCACCGTCAGTCCGCTCGTGCACAAGGGCTATTGGAACGGCGTGTTTCCCGATTTCCGGTGGGCGGCGATCGAATGGACCGAAGGGGGCGACACCTATCTTCCGGACCGCGAGTACCGCTTTCCACCCATTACGACGCTGCTGCTGGTGCCCTTCGCCTACGCCGGCGAATTGGTCGGTGGCGCGCTCTGGCGCTGGTTCAACATAGCGGTCTATCTGGGGGCGGTGTTCTGGGCGTTCCGGGTCGCGTTTCCCAAATCGATGCCGCGGCTCGCGCGCGCGGGCATTCTCCTGCTGCTGCTCGCTCCGTCCATTACGAGTCTCAACAATGCGCAGGCCAATGGGCTGGTGATCGGCATGCTGATCGCCTCGGCCGTGGCGCTGCAGCAGGAGCGCTACCGCCTGGCGGCGTTCCTCGCGGCGGGGCCGGTCGGCATCAAGCTCTACCCAATTGCCTTTGGCATGGTGGCCGGCGTGCTTCGTCCGCGGCGGTTCCTGCCGTGGTTCGTGCTGTTCGTCGCAGCCTGCGCGTTGGTTCCGTTTCTCGCGCAACACCCCGACTACGTGCGGCGCCAATACTCGATGCTGTTCGAGCGGTTGCAGCACGACGATCGCACGGCGGATGTGACGATGATGTACCGCGACGTGCGGTTGGTCTGCGCCGCCGTCGGAATCCAGATCGGCGATCGCGCGTACATGGTCATGCAGGTGCTCGCGGGCGCCGGTATCGCGGGCCTTTGCCTGCTGGGCAAGCGCGCGGGGTGGTCGGCCAACCGCCTCTTCGGCTACGCGCTGGCGCTGGTCTGCTGCTGGATGACGGTCTTCGGCCCGACGACGGAAAAGGCGACCTACATTTTCACTACGCCGGTGCTCGCGTGGTGTCTGATCGATGCGCGCGTGGATCTGCGCTGGAGCGCGGTGCGTTTCTACATCGTGCTCTATGTCGCCTACATCGTCCCGTTGGTCGGGGGCAGGGCGGCGATCCGTTCGCTGCCGGCGCGGGTGGCGCTGCCGCTTGCGACCTTGGTTCTGTTCGGCGCGCTGATCCGGCGTGCCGTGCGCGATCTTACGCGTCCACCCGCATCTCTACCTTGAAGCTGTGCTGGAACTCGGGCGCGACGTTCCACGGCTGCTTGGGATCGTTCAACGGCTTCCAGTCCTGTTTCCCGCGCTTTTTCCAAGCGGCCCGGTCGAACGAATACGTGAACACCAGCGTGTAGGTCCCTGCGGCGGGCAGTTTCCAGCCGGTGATCCAATGCGGGTCGTGCATGTAACGCGCAAGGCGCTCCTTGAACGACCAGCGCTGGCCCGGCTCGATGGTCACGAACTTGATGCCGCCGAGGGTGTGATCGCCGCGCCGCAAACCCCATCGGCCTCGGCGTGAGGAGGGCTTGACCTCGTTGCCCTTGCTGTCGAGAACCCGCAGCGCGAGGTACGGGAGCAGCACCACCGGCTTCGCGCCACGGTTCTGGATCGTGACCGCATAGTCGAACGTGCGGCCATTGACAGTATCCAGCGTGAGCTTCATCTTGGGCAGCCCCACGCGGCAGGCGAGGCCGTGCGGCTCGCGACACCGAATCTCCTTCGCGAGTCCCAGCAGGAGAGCTTTGTCCGCTTCGCCCTGCGTGGCCGCGGCGGCGCCTTCGAGCGCGGGGATCATAGGCGTGCCAAGGCGCAGGAAGTAGCGGCGCGCAGAATCACGTGTTTTCGGATCGTTCCCGACCAGCGAGGCCAGGCGTATGGCCTGGTCGTCCGGCGGCAACGATAGGGCGGTTAACGCGAGCAACGGGAGGGCGATCAGCATGCGCATGGGTTTCTCCGCAGGTATGGACGCGGTACCCGCGTCGAAGTTCCCGATGAGCCGAACTTTTGAGCTTCCCGGTTCCGATAGACTGTGCGCCATGATCGTCATATCCCGTGCGCTCCTGCTCTTGGCCCTCGTCGCTCCGCTCGCGTGTTCCAGCGCCCCCAAGGACGACGAGCCGCTCCTGACCGAGGAGCAGCGTGCCGAGCTGAAGGTGATCGTCGACAAGCGCATGGCCCAGGTCACGCGCGAGGTTCGGCTGAGCCAGACGACGCAGGACGACATGAAGCCGATCATGCGACCGCACCTGCGCAAGCTGCTTCTCGCGTCGCGCAAGTACCGCGCGAATCCGACGGGAAAAGCGCTCCGCAACTACGAGTCGGAGGCGCGCAAGATCGGCGCCGAAATGAAGCGCGACCTGCGGCCGCTCATGACCAACGCGCAGCTCCAGAACTTCATGATCGTCATCGATCAGGTGCTTCAGGACGTGCGCGGACTCGCCCCCGCCGAAGTCGAATAGGCTCCAAACGGGACACTGGTCTCTACTCGGGACACTGG
>CBDURV010000375.1:0-4746 GCA_965369495.1 uncultured bacterium | reverse complement strand
CGGTGCGCATCGAGGAGATGATCAACTACTTCCCCTACGACTACGCGCCGCCGACAGCGGACTCTGAACACCCCTTCGCGATGCATGTCGAGCTTGCCGCCTGCCCGTGGAACTCGACGCACCGGCTGGCGCGTGTCGCGCTCAAGGGCAAGACGATGAAGGCAGGGGAACACAAGGCCGCCAATCTCGTTTTCCTGCTCGACGTGAGCGGCTCGATGGGCGACGAAGACAAGCTCCCGCTGCTGCGCAAGTCGCTCAAGCTGCTCGTGGACAACCTGAAGAAGGGCGACCGCGTCGCCATCGTCGTCTACGCCGGCGCGTCGGGCCTCGTGCTTGCGTCCACGCCCAACCGGGACGCCATCCTGGGCGCGCTGGACCGTCTGCACGCCGGTGGTTCGACCAACGGCGGCGCGGGCATTCAACTCGCCTACGACATCGCCGCGAAACACTTCATCGAGGGCGGCGTCAATCGCGTGCTGCTGTGCACCGACGGCGACTTCAATGTCGGCATCACCGACCGCGCCGCGCTCACCACACTTATCGAGCAGAAGGCGAAGACCGGCGTTTTCCTGAGCGTGCTCGGCTTCGGCCGGGGCAACTACCAGGACGGCTCGATGGAGGAACTCTCCAACCGCGGCAACGGCAACTACGCCTACATCGACGGCCTGCGCGAGGCGCGCAAGGTGCTCATCGAACAGAAGGGCGGCACGCTCGTCACGATCGCCAAGGACGTGAAAATCCAGGTCTTCTTCAACCCGGCGCGCGTCGCGGGCTGGCGCCTTATCGGCTATGAGAATCGGCTGCTCGAGGCGCGCGATTTCAACGACGACAAAAAAGACGCGGGCGAGATCGGCGCGGGCCACAGCGTCACCGCCCTCTACGAACTGGTGCCGGCGGGGCTGAACGTGCCCGACGGCAAGGGCGACACGAACCCGTTCACGGTCAATCGCGAGGCGAAGTCGGGCGGCGATCCGAAAGCTCTCTTCCAACTGCGCGTTCGCTACAAGTTGCCGGATGGCGCGGAGTCGATTCTGCAGGAGCAATTCGTCCGGGACGAGGGCGGGGCGTTCGATGCGGCCAGCCGCGACTTCCGCTGGGCGGCCGGCGTGGCGGCGTTCGGCATGCGGCTGCGCCCGTCAGACCAGCCGCTCGAAATCACGTGGGGCGGAATCCAGGAGCTGGCCGAAGGCGCCTGCGGCCGCGATGCCGCCGGTCACCGCCGCGAGTTTCTTGAGTTGTGCCGCAAGGCCGCGGAACTTCAGGGGCGCTAAGCTCCCCCCAACTCCTTCATGCGCGTCAGCCGTTCGGCTTCGATCCAGTTGATGTCCTTGAGGTGCTCGTGCGCCTTGGCGAAGTGTTCCTTCGCCGCCTCTTCGGAGCCTTGGGCGAGCAGGATTTCGGCCATCTCCTCGTGCACGAAGCCCTCGCCGCCCGGTTCCTCCGCCGCGTACTCGGCCAACAGTTCGGCATGCATTGGCATCGCCTCGTCCTCGCGTCCCAAGAAACGCAACTGCTTGGCGACCGACCACTTCGCGATGCGCTCGCCATACCCGGTCTTGCGCGCGCGGTGCCATTCCCAGCACTTGTCGTGCAGTTCGTACGCCCGCTCGTAGTCGCCCGCCTCGTGGGCCGTCCAGCCCATGTTGTTGTAGAGCGTGCCGAGCCACTTCATCGCGTCGGCGTCACCCGACTGCTCGGCGTACTCCATCGCGTGCTGGTTCCACTCGGCCTGGCTTTCGGCCGGCGGGAGGATCGCCATCATGTGCGCCGCATCGACGGCGAGATCGTGCGCCTCGATCTCCCGACCGAAGTCCCACGCCTGCTGGAAGAACCGGCGCGCCTCGTCCGGATTGCCGCCGGAGTTGTAGGCGCGCCCGCGCTCGAGCAGGAATCGCAGGCGCGCCATTTGCGTCTCGCTCGTGAGCTCCGACTCGACTTCGTCGAGCAGCGCGTGCGCCTCGTCGAAGTTCTGCCGCAGACCGAACGTGCGGGCGATCTGCGTCTGGAGTTCCAGCTTGTAGTTGAGATCTCCGCTCGCTTCGACTTCCGGAAGGATCTTGCGAAAGCGCTCCTCCGTCTCCGCCGGTTTCCGGAAATCCCACAGCTTGCGAAAGTCGGGTAGAGCTGCCATGCCCGCCACTCTATACCGCAGGGGCGTCGGGCGGCGCACGAGGAACGGGAAGCCGGCGGATCACCTCCACCTTGACGACGATCGCGAGGGCGGCGGCGAGGAAGCCGAGCAGGAACGCGGCCAGCGGCCATTGGCGCGACTTGACCGCCTCGGCCATCAGCTTGCTGTGCCACTTGAAGTCGCTCTCATAGCCGCCGGTCCAGACGCCGTCGGCATAGGTGCCGCTGTTGGTGTTGGTTGAGCGGTTGGTCTCGCGGTGAGAAGTACCGTCCGGCGTCGTCCACGTCTTCTCCGTAACCACGGTGCGCGTCACGTTGAAGTAGGTGACAGTGCCAATCATGACCAGGTGCAGCGCGACGATGCCCCAGATCCCTGGCTGACGCGCGGCGCGGAATGCGCCGGCAAACGCTTGGCGGATCGTAGGAGCGGTCATGGCGGACGGCAGGAAGGCGGCAGTGAGTCCGTTCCAGGCGAACGCCCAGAGGGGAATCAGCACGAGGGCCATTTCGACGAGCCCAGTCGAAATCACAAGGCCCGCTGGTAGCAGCAGGCCAACGACCCCCACGGTCATGAAGAGCGCGACGCGCGGAGTCTGCGGGACGGCGCGCCCCAGGCTGGCTCCGATGTCGTGTCTGCCGGTCTGTTCCCGATCCAGCAGGATGCGGGTCATCCAGGCGGCGTAGGAAATCGCGGCCAACATGAGCAGCACGAGGTAGATCGAGACGGTGAACCCGATTCCCAACACCGTGGTGCGCTCTCCCGCGACCACGAACGGCAAGAGGGCAAGCTTCCCGAGCAGCATGTGCACCAGCAACAGGACTGCATACGGAGCCAGCAGCCCGGGATGCTCGCGCATCGCACGCCAACCCGCGCGGAACGCGAATCGGACGACCAGCGGGACGATGACGAACAGCAACGCGGCGGCAAACATGCTGTAGCCGTCCCCGTCCTGGATCGGGAACGAGCCGACGATCGCTTCGTAGAGCGCCCACAGGAATCCGACGAGTCCCAGCGCGACGATCACGCGCGTTTGTTTGGTTACCGAATTCGACTCCATCCGGGAACTTTACCGGATGGAGCCGTGTTGCATTCAGTCCGTTCGGCGGAAGGTCAGAGCGCCTTCGTGGGCGCCTACTTCCATCGCATCGCCTTCCCCGAACTCGCCGGCCAGGATGCGGCGCGCGAGCGGGTTCTCGATTTCCTTCTGGATTAATCGCTTGAGCGGCCGCGCCCCGAAGGCGGGATCGTAGCCGCGGTCCGCCAGCGTCTTGCGCGCCGCCTCGGTAAGCGTGAGCGTGATGCCGCGATCCTCCAGTCGACTCGCCAGGCGCGCGAACTGGATCTCCACGATGCGCTCCAACTCGTCCTTGGTGAGGCGGTGGAAGATCAACGTCTCGTCGATGCGGTTCAGGAATTCGGGGCGGAACGCCTGGTGCAGCGCATCGTCCATCTTCTTGCGCATCGTCTCTTCGGGTTCGTCGGCATACTGCGACCCAAGGTTGCTGGTCATGATCACGACCGTGTGGCGGAAATCAACGGTGCGACCCTGGCCGTCGGTCAGCCGCCCCTCGTCCATCAACTGCAGCAGCACGTTGAAGACCTCGGGGTGCGCCTTTTCGATTTCGTCGAACAACACGATGCTGTGCGGGCGGCGGCGCACCTGCTCGGTGAGCTGTCCACCCTCGTCGTAGCCCACGTAGCCCGGGGGCGCCCCGATCAGCCGCGAGACGGCGTGCTTCTCCATGTACTCCGACATGTCGATGCGCACGATCGCCTGGTCGTCGTCGAAGAGGAATTCCGCGAGCGCCTTGGTCAACTCGGTCTTGCCGACACCGGTCGGTCCGAGGAAGAGGAAGCTGCCCACGGGCCGGCGCGGATCGGCGAGTCCGGCACGCGCGCGCCGCACGGCATCCGAAACCGCCTGCACGGCATCAGCTTGGCCGACGACGCGAGCGCCGAGCGCCTGCTCCATGTTCTGGAGCCGCTCGATTTCGCCCTCCATGAGCTTGACGACGGGAATGCCGGTCCACAGGCCCACCACCTCGGCGATCGCCTCGGAGGTCACCTCTTCGTGCAAAAGGCGCGACTCCCCCACGTCATCCTGCGCCGCGGCGACGGTCACCAGCTCCTTTTCGAGTCCGGGAATAGTCTGATAGCGGACCTGCGCGGCCTTTTCGTACTCACCGTCGCGCTCGTAGCGCTTTTCGTCCTCGCGCGCCTGCTCCAGCTTCTGCTTCACGTTGCGGCTGCGCATGATCTGCGCCTTTTCGTTCTGCCAGCGCGCGGTGAGGGTGTCGCCCTCCTCCTGCAGCTCGGCCAACTCCCGCTCCAGCGCCTCGAGCCGGTCCTTCGACCCGCGATCGCTCTCCTTCTGCAACGCCACCCGCTCGATTTCGAGTTGGCGTATGCGCCGCGTGATGTCGTCGAGCTCCGACGGCATCGAATCGATCTCGATGCGCAGCCTGCTGGCGGCCTCGTCCATCAGGTCGATCGCCTTGTCGGGCAGGAAGCGGTTCTGAATGTAGCGGTCGGACATGGTGGCCGCCGCGACGATCGCACCGTCCTGGATGCGCACGCCGTGGTGCACCTCGTAGCGCTCCTTGAGTCCGCGCAGG
>CBDURV010000374.1:0-4762 GCA_965369495.1 uncultured bacterium | reverse complement strand
CTACCACCTGCCCGGCTTCCTCTACGGCGAAGACCGGCTCAAGTACCCGATGCGGCGCAAGGACGACGGGTCGCTGGAGCGCATCTCGTGGGACGCGGCGCTCGACCTCATCGCGCGCAAGTGCCAGACGTCGATCAACAAGAAGGGGCCCGACTCGGTCGCCATGTACGGCTCCGGCCAGTGGGGCGTCCACGACGGCTACGCCGCGCTCAAGTGGCTCAAGGGCGGTATCGGTACCAACAACCTGGAGCCCAACGCGCGCCTCTGCATGGCGAGCGCGGTGATGGGTTTTGTCACGCAGTTCCAGAGCGACGAGCCGATGGGCTGCTACGACGACTTCGACCTGTGCGACGACATCATCTTCTGGGGCCACAACGTGGCCGAGATGCACCCCGTCATCTACAGCCGGATCCTTGAGCACAAGCGGCGCGACCCGCAGGTGCGCATCATCGATCTCGGCACGCGCCGCACGCCGACCAGTGACCTGGCCGACATGTACATGGAGTTCATTCCGGGCTCCGACCTCGCGATCGCCAACGGCATCCTTCACCTGATGTTCAAGAACGGCAAGATCGACAAGTCCTTCATCGAGGAGAACGTCGTCTTCAAGAAGGGCATCGAGGACGAGGGCAAGATCGGATACGGCTGCTACGGCGAGCAGGCGGAGCGCTACACGTTCAAGGACAAGCTGACCGATTCGTCGATCGAGGACGTGGTCGAGTTCCTGGAGGACTACACGCCCGAGAAAGTGTCCAAGATCTCCGGCCTCACGGTTGATCAGATCAAGATCCTCGCGGACATCTACGGCGATCCCAAGCGCAAGACGGTCAGCACCTGGTGCATGGGCGTCAACCAGCACTACCGCGGGACGTGGATGAACAACCTCATCACGAACCTGCATCTCGTGACCGGCAAGATCTCCAAGCCGGGCAGCGGCCCGTTCTCCATGACCGGCCAGCCGTCCGCGTGCGGCACGGCGCGCGAGGTGGGCACGCTCACCAACCGCCTGCCGGCCGACATGGTCGTGATGAAGAAGGCGCACCGCGAAAAGGCGGCGGAAATCTGGGGCATCGACGCATCCAAGATTCCCGCCAAGCCCACCTACCACGCCATGGACATGTTCCGCGCGTGGCAACGCGGCGACATTGGCGTGATGTGGGTGCAGGTCACCAACCCGTGGCAGTCGGTTCCCAACCTGCATCGCATCGATCGCACGCCGGGCGACGGCAAGTTCCTGATCGTCAGCGACATCTACCCCACCGTCTCGACCGACCAGGCCGACCTGATCCTGCCCTCGGCGGCGTGGATCGAGCGCGAGGGCGTGTTCGGCAACAGCGAACGGCGCACGCAGCAGTGGAACAAGATGGTCGAGGCGCCGGGCGAGGCGAAGGAAGACGCGTGGCAGATCATGGAGGTCGCCAAGCGCATGGGCATGGAACATCTGTTCCCGTGGCCCGAGGACGACTGGCACGAGCCGATGTTCGAGGAGTACCGCAAGTTCGGACTCGGAATCGGCAAGGATCTCGCCAGCTACAAGCAGCTCAAGGCGACACGCGGCCTGCGCTGGCCCGTCGTGGACGGCAAGGAAACGCGCTGGCGCTATGCGGCCGGCCATGATCCGTATGCCAACAAGGCGGAAGGCGTCCACTTCTACAAGGCCAAGGGCTATGGCGAGAAGGCCGCCTTCATCCGCCGCCCCTACCACCACCCGCCGGAGGAGCCCAACGAGGACTTCCCGATGTGGCTCTGCACCGGCCGCGTGCTGGAGCACTGGCATACCGGCACCATGACGCGCCGCATCAAGCAGCTTCATCAGGCGATGCCGAACGCGTTTGTCGAGATCAACCGCGCCGACGCGTCGGAGTTGGGTATCAACGACAAGGATGACGTGCGCGTGAAGAGTCGGCGCGGCGAGGTGATCCTCCCCGCGCGGATCGACGGCCGTGGGCGTCCGCCGCGCGGTTCCGTCTTCGTTCCGTTCTTCGATGAAGGCCGCCTGATCAACCGGGTGACCCTCGATTCGATGTGCAACATCAGCAAAGAACCGGATTACAAGAAGTGCGCCGTTCGCATCGAAAAAGTCTAACCCTCACGCTGCTGGCGGCGACGGCCCTGATGGTCGTCGCGTGCCGGGGCGAGCAGGCCACCGTGCCCGTGCCCGGCGTCGTCGGCGCGGAGAAGAGTTCCGCATCGGTGCGCTCGCTGCGGCGTGCGTATGACGGCGCACCGCCGGTGATCGGGCATGTGCCGTTCGGGGCCGACTGCACGAACTGTCACACGATGCAAGGCGTGAACATTCCCAACGTCGGCTTCGCGCCTCCCATGCCGCACGCCAAGACGATGGGCATGATCCACACCAAGACCTGCACGCAGTGTCACGTCTTCAAGCAGACCGAACAGGTGTGGAAGCAGAACTCGTTCGTCGGCCTTCGACAGGACCTGCGCCATGGCCGCAAGGCGCTGGTGAGTTCGCCGCCCGTAATTCCGCACGCCCTGCAGATGCGCGAAAACTGCGTCGCCTGCCATTCCGGCCCCGCGGCACGCGAAGAGATCCGCTGCAGCCACCCGGAACGCCCCAACTGCACCCAGTGCCACGTCCCCCGCACCACCACCACCCTCTTCACCCGCTAGTCTCTGAGAGAGCGCCTGTCCGCGCATAAGCTATTGTGGGGTCCGGGGTTGTGACGGCCGAGTGCACACTTGGGCGTGCATTCTCCAGAAATGCTCGAATCTAGACATGCCTCGGGCGGGCCGCGTTGGGTTCCCAATGCGATCACCGCCGTGCGGATGGTCCTGCTGCCCGCCGTCGCGTGGACCTTCCTGCGCGGCGATCGCACGGCCACCTTCGCGCTGCTGGCCGTGATTGCCACCTCCGACTGGCTCGACGGTTTTCTCGCGCGCCGCTGGCACGTCGCCACGCCGCTGGGCGCGCTGCTGGATCCAATCGCGGACAAGCTGACGCAGCTCACACTGCTGGCGCTCCTCGCCTGGGGAGGCCGCACCGAGTTCGGCACCGTCCCGCGCGCGTTTGTCGCGGTCGTACTCGCGCGCGACCTGTTCCTCGTCTACGGCGCGCTGCGCATCCGCGCGACACTCGGCAGCGTGGAAATCCGCGCCCGCTGGCAGGGCAAGCTCTCCACGCTACTCGTGTTCGTGATCCTGTTCGCGGCTCTGGTTCCGGCACCGCAGCGTTGGATCGACCTGCTCTCCTACGTGACGATGCCGATCGTCACATGGGCCGCGTGGCGCTACTACCGCGCCGGGCGCGCCCAGGTCAGCGGCGACGACGCCAGATGAAGTAGGCGACCCCGGCCCCGCAGAGAACGAGCGTTCCCGGCTCCGGGTTGGGCGTGGGCGTGTTCAAGTCATCCCACCCGCCGGTGAAGATGCGGAACTCGTCCGCGTTGGCGTACCAGACCTTGAGATCAAAGACGATCGAGTGCCCATCCGCGCTGAGCTGAAGGCCGTCGTGCTCACCCATTTCGGTGCCGCGGAACTCTTCGCCCTGGCGATACTCCACATCCGCCGCGCCGAACATCGCATCTCCGGCGTCGAGCGTCTCCGAGCGAAAGTCGACGCCGAGAATCACCTCGTCGAATGTGAACTCCACAACCCCCGCATCGGCATCCACGATGTGGTCGCTGCCCACGGGGTCGTAGTGAATCATCCAGCTCTCGACACTGGCTCCCGCCGCGAACCCGCCCCAGTCGGCGGAGTATCCGGAAGAAGCGCGGAACCCGCTCTCGCGGAACAGGAATGCGTTTGTGTCGCTTTCGAGATGGCCGTCCCGCAGTGACGTGGGACGCGTGTTGAGAACAACGACGTTCTCGACGGCGACGGGGCCCGCGAGGAGGGGCGCCGCGCAGAGCGCGAGCACCGAGACGATACGCAAGATGTTGAACATGATGACCTTCCGGTTGACACATTGATTCTGTGTGCTCCGAGGCCAATGACAAGCATAAGTACCTGCCAGATAACGACTTGCGTATCAGCGTGAGACGACCCGTCTCGATTCGAGTCTCTATTCCGGAGGCGGCATCGCGCCGGGGACGCCGCCGCTGCCCAATTCCTGATCGACCAGCAGCAGTCCGGGGCCGGTATCGCCCGCCAGCCGGATGCGACCGAGGATCGCGCGCGCCAGATTCTCCTCTTCCATCTGCTCGCTGATGAACCACTCAAGCATGATGCGCGCCGGCTGATCGTCTTCCTCGTCGGCCAAGCGGTAGAGCGCGTCGATCGACGCCGTCACCTCGCGCTCCGACGCGAGCACCAACTCGAACACCTCCTTGACCGAGCCATACTCGGCTGTCGGCGCGTCGATCGGCGGTAGCTGCGGCAGGACGTCGCGATCGACGAGGTGCTGAATCATGCGATTCGCGTGCGCCATCTCCTCGTCCGCCTGGCTCTTCATGAAGCTGGAGCAGCCGGGGAGGTCGTTCATGTCCAGCCAGAGCGCCATGGCGCTGTAGTGGTACCAGGCCCGAAGTTCGAGGCTGACGTGTTCGTTCAGTGCGGCGTGGATCTTGCTTTCCGACATGGCGACATCCTAGCGCGCGCTCCCCGTGTTTTGCCAATCCGGAGGTCGAAGGACTTGGGGCAACCGGCAAAGCTCCTATCCTTGGTTGCCCCTCACGAACCGTGGACTCGAGAACCAATGCACCCCAAGACCATCCTCTGCACCCTGCTTTTCCTCTCCCTCCTTCCGAGCTGCAAGAAGAGTGAGGAGCAAGCACCCGAAGCGATTCGCCCGGTCCGCGCCATC
>CBDURV010000373.1:0-4763 GCA_965369495.1 uncultured bacterium | reverse complement strand
GTTCCGAGGGGCCCATTCGCGACGACCACCGGCTCGCCCTGAGCGGTCGCGCCGAGCTTGAGCCGCACGATCTCTTTCCCGCCCGGGAGAGCGACGTGTCGGTGCTGGAAGGCCACTGACTGCCCGATGACAGCTCCCGGTCCGGGAGCGAAATCGAGGCGGCGCTGCGTGCGGGTGAAGCGACGAAGTGGTGGTTTACGCCGGGCGAAAAGCGATTGTCGGTGAAACTTCCCGAGGCGTTCGGCGGCGCGACGCACCAAGTGACGATGGCGGGCAACTACACTTTCCTGCCGGTCGCGTGACCACTCTTCTTACGGGAGCGACCGGCTTCGTCGGTCGCTCCCTGCTTCCCGAACTGGCGGGCGAGGTCGTTGCGCAACGTGGCGAGATTACGTTGCGCGGCCTCGGGCTCGATCCCGCGCTGCGGCGTTCCGTCACGGCCATTATTCACTGCGCGGCCGAGACGAGTTTTACGTGCAGCCTGGACCACGCGCGTTTGGTCAATGTGCGCGGCACCGAGAATGTGATCGAGTTCGCACGGGGGTGTCCGCGCCTTGAGAAACTCTCGCACGTGAGCACCGCGTACGTCGCCGGGCTGCGCGAGGGCGTGATTCCCGAAGGGCCCGTCGTTGCTTCCGCAGGCTTTGCGAATGTCTACCAGCAGACCAAGGCGGAGGCCGAGAACGTCGTCTTCGATGCGATGGCCGACCTGCCCGCATCGATCTACCGCATGAGCACCATCATCGGCGACGCGGCGACTGGACGTGTGGAGCAGTTCAACTTCGTCCACCAGTTGCTGCGCCTCGTGCCGCGCAACATCCTGCCGATGCTGCCGGGCGATCCCGATGCGCCGATCGACCTAATCCCGCGCGAATGGGCGATCGCGACCCTCGCGCGCCTGTTAAATGGAAAATTGGTGCCAGGCTCCGTACCTCCAAGTTCCGTACGCCACATCTGCGCTGGGCGGGAGCACAGTCCGACCGTCGGCCAGCTTTGCGAATGGGCGGGCGGCCCCGGGCAAACGCCGCGCATGGTCCGCCTCGACGAATGGCGCGCCTACGTTGCCGATCGCATCGCCGAAGGCGATCGGCTACTGACCGAAGTCCTGCGCGCTCTCGACCGGTTCGTGCCGCACTTGGCCATCAGGCAGGAATTCGAAACCGGCGCTCTGCCGCCGCCGCCGCCGATCGAGAGCTACTTCGGTCAGATGCTCGACTTCTGCCGCAACACGTGGAGCGTCACTTCGGGGCGCACGAAGAGCCGCACACGGCGCAGCCAGCCGACGCCGCGATTGACGTAGAGGCGCGTCGCGCCGAGGTCGTAGGGGCCCGCCGAGTACTCGCGCAACTCGACCGGCAGGATGGGGGGGCCGAGGAAGGGAATGCGCACTTGCCCGCCGTGCGTGTGTCCGGACAGCACGAGGTCGGCGCCGCGTTCCGCCAGGGTGGGGGCGGTATCGGGATTGTGGCTGAGCACGACGCTCGGCCCGTCGAGATCGACGCGCGCAGGCTCGAACTCGCCCGACCAGAGATCGCCGTAGCCGACCAGCCGCAGGCCGCCATCGAGCGTCACCGACTGGTTGGTGAGCACCTGCATCTGTGAACGCGCCAGCACTTCGCGCACCTGCGCGACGCTGTCCGTGGCTTCCATGCGGCCGCTCCCGTGGAACCCGCAGTCGTGGTTACCCAGCACGCCGTAGACGCCCAACGGCGCGTGTAGGCGGCCGGCGACATCGGCCAGGTCGCGCAGCGCCTGTTCGTTCCCGCCGCGATGGACGAAGTCGCCGGTGACCACGATGACATCGGGTTCGAGCGCCAGCGCGTCGTCCGCTGCTTCACGCAGAAAATCGGTCGGCACGCGCGCGCCCACATGCAGATCGGAAAGCTGGACGATGCGCAGCCCGTCGAGGCTCGCATCGAGCCCGGCAATTGCGCACTCATGCCGCACGACGCGCAGCCAGGTCGGTTCGACTCCGACCGCGTACCCCGCGCCGAGAACGCCCACCGCGCCCGCACCGCAGGCGAGCCGTAGAAATCCTCGCCGCGAAAGTCCCATGGGCCGCATCATGCCACGGGCCAGCTACGCGGTCGGAAACTGGTCGCCGTCCTGGATCAGTTCGATGCGGTTGCCGAACGGATCGGCGGTGTAGAGGCGCCGCACCTCCGGCACGCTGCTGTCGCGTTTGGCCGTGCACCCGGCCGCTTCGAGGGCCGCCGCCGCCGCATCGAGGTCCGCCACGCGCAGCGCAGGATGCGCCTTGCGTGCGGGTGCGAAGCCATCCACGACGCCGAGATGCAGCGCCACGCCCGGCCCTGTGAACCAGCAGCCCCCGCGCCCCCTCAAAGCCTCCGGCTTGACCACCTCCGTCAACCCCAGAACTTCCGCATAGAACGCGCGTGCCGTTGCCTCGCCACCCGCCGGCATCGCCAACTGCACATGATCCAACCCAGTAATCCGCATCCCCCGATTGTAAAGAGGAGAGCAGGCTCGTGCGCGTAAACGTCTGCGGGGCAACGGATTGCGCGGGCCGAGTGCACACCTGCGCGTGCAACTCGTATGCTGGCGGGCGATGAAGAATACCGATCCGCGCATAGACGCCTACATCGAAAATGCCCCGGAATTTGCGCAGCCGATCATGACCAAGGTGCGCAAGCTGTTTCATCGCGCCTATCCCGACATCGGCGAGACGATCAAGTGGAGTTCGCCGACGTTCGAGCACAAGGGCATCGTCGGCGGCATGGGCGCGTTCAAAAAGCACGTGAGTTTCGGGTTTTGGAAGTCGAAGGCGATGTCGGATCCCGAGAACCTCTTTGAGGGCAAGGCCAAGGCGAGTCCGTTCTCGATCAAGTGGACCAGCGTCAAGGAGATGCCATCCGACAAGGTGCTCGTCGCCTACATCAAGGAGGCGGTCAAGCTCAACGAGGACGGCGTCAAGGCGGTCAAGAAGAAGGCTGCCAAGAAGCCCGCCGCGAAGGTGCCGCCCGAATTGATGGCGGCGCTCAAGAAGAACAAGCAGGCGCAGAAGACGTTCGATGCGTTTTCACCCAGCGCCCGGCGCGAGTACTGCGAGTGGGTGAGCGATGCGAAGCGCGAGGCGACGCGCGACAAGCGTATCGTTCAGGCGATCGAGTGGATGGCCGAGGGCAAACCGCGCAACTGGAAGTACATGAAGAAGTGGGGCGGGAGTTGTTGAGCTAGCCGCCCGCGCGAAGCAGCTTGTCATCGAGCAGGGTGTTGATGCGCTCGACGGTTTCGTCGTCGCCTTCGAGGGTGATGCGCACCTGGCCGATGGCGAGCGAACCGATCGTGAAGTCCTCGATCTGTTCGAGGCGGCCGCTCCAGCCGTCGCCGTCCGCCGCATCATCACCGCGCGGCGTGCCGCCCAACTCTTC
Source organism: uncultured bacterium (assembly GCA_965369495.1). Classification (GTDB taxonomy): domain Bacteria; phylum Planctomycetota; class PLA2; order PLA2; family PLA2; genus JBCDBY01. Next base: position 1,371 of record CBDURV010000373.1, on the reverse strand, counting down.
CAAGTACTCGCGAATGAGCCAGAGCGGGATGCCGCGGACTTCGCGCTCGACTTCCACTACCCGCCCCCGACCGCGGGAAACAGATCGACGGTGTCCTCCGTGGTCAGCGGCGTGTCCAGTGCCTTGTCGAGGTGCGGTGCATCGCGCCCGTTGATGAAGACGTGCACGTGGCCGAATAGCTCGCCGTCATCGCCGTAGAGTTCGCCGCGCATGGCGGGGTAGCGTTCGATCACCTGCGCCAGCAGTTCGCGCACGGTGGCGCCCTCGGGCAGGTCGAAATGCACGGTCTTGTGCCCCGCGAGTTGGCGCAGGGTGGCGAAGAGGTTGACGTCCACGTCGGAAAGCCTAATCGATCCGGAGGCGACGAATACGTCTTCGCACCGCACCCAGGTCGCGCGGGTCCTTGTCGAGCGCCTTGATTGCGTCGGCGCGCGCAGCCTTGGCGTCCGCCTTGCGCCCCAAAGCGAGCAGGCACTCGATGCGGTCGGGCCAGTAGCGCAACGCGGTCGGGTGCGAGCTCAGAATTCCCGCGTAGATTTCCTCGGCGCGCGCCAGTTCGTCGGCCGCCCGCAGCAGACCCGCCAGCATCGCACGCTCCTCGACCGACGCGCTGCCCGCCTTGAGCTTCGCTGCGAGCATCTTCGCCAGCCGCTCCCAGTCCTCCGTCTCCTGCAGGTAGTAGACGAGCGCGATACGCAGCGCACCGGCCGCCGGCGGAACCGCTTCGGCGAGTCGGCCCACCGTTTTTTCGAGGTCCGCGTCCGGGCGGAACGCCGCCGAAGAGCGCAGCAGCTCCAGCGCGACACGCACGTCGTCGTCGTCGGGACCGGCTAGCACCAGCGCGAGCCCGAGCATGCGGTAGGCGGACTCGATCTCGCCGCCGTAGGTCATCTGCCGTCCGAGCGCGACGCGATAGCCGGCGCGCAGCGGCTCCAGGCGAACCGCATTGCGCAGCGCCGCCACCGCGTCTTCGGGCCACGGCTCGTCGTCGGAGAGATCCGCTTCGCCGGCCAGCGCGAGCGCCAACCGGAACGGCACCTCCGCGTCGTCCACATCGCCCCGCAGCGCGGCGCGCAGGTAGACGATGGCGGGCTTGAACTCGTGCACGCGCGCCAGCGAGATTCCCAGTCGCGCGAAGTTGCGCGCCGCGGCCGGGTCGGGCTCCTTGACGGCCGCCACGCGCGCCAGCACTTCCGGCGAGGTGCCGACCAGCGCGCGTTCCGCTTCCGGCTTGGCGGCGCGCAAGTGCTCGTGCCATGCGCCATCGAATTGTTCCGACTCCTTGAAGCCGGCCATCTTCAGGAACCGTCGCTCCTCCGAATCGCTCACGGCACCCATGGGCGCGATCGTGCGCAGGTATCTGAGCAGTTC
>CBDURV010000372.1:0-4767 GCA_965369495.1 uncultured bacterium | reverse complement strand
GAGGCGGTCGAATCGGGCGACGTGATCCTGCTGCACGCGCAGCGCGACCGCGACTACAACCACGCAGTGGTGCTTAAGGAGCATCTGGAGGCGTCGTAGCGCGCCAACCGGTTTCCGGCGCCCAGACTTCCACATTGCCGTCGCGCGTGCGCGCGGGAACGCCGCACCCCTTGAGCGCGAGCAGCCAGCCCTGGCGTAGTCGCTCCGGCTCCGCAAGCCGAAGACGATCGGGCGCGAGGCCGGAAAGCGGTTTGGCGTTCGCGTTGAACTGGATCCCGACGAGGATCCCGCCACTGCCCTCCAGCACACTGCCGAATATGGCGGAGTCGTGGCGACCGCTCTTGCGAATTTTCTCGCGGAGTTCTTCTGGACTGAGCCGTTCGTCGCCTGCGGGCTGCCAGCTGGCCAGTTCGTTCGGGTCCAGCGCGCCAGCCGGATCCTCGAACGAGAGTAGCGCGATGAGGGCGTCAATTGGCGCAGACTCCAGAAACGCGCGGTCCAGGTGGCGCATCCAGATGATCGTCTTCGCGTTGTGCGCGAGCGCTTCCGGATCCCAAGCCAGCGCGATCGCCGCGGCCAGGCGCGGGGGCTCGAAGTAGTGGCTGCGCGTGAGCAGTTCGAGTCGCTGGCGCGCCGTCGATCCGGGCGGGAATCGGTCGGCCAGGTCGGGCAGCGCCTTGAGGATGTCGGAGGCAGGTAGGTGGCGGCGTCGATTCGGATAGGCGCGGCGATAGAGCGCGCGTTCCTCGCCCCTTAGTTCATGCGCCCGCCGGACCGTGCCGACGTGGTCCTGGCTGCGCCAGAGGACAGGCTTGCCGCCGGGGCGGTCGAGTGCCTTGCGGATCAGCCTTTGCTCAAGTGGCGGAAGGTAGACGTCGTGTTCGCCCATGAGCACCAGCGTGGGAGCGTCGCTTTGGGCGAGCGCGGCGACGACATCGGTGGCGGCGGGGCGGCGCATGAACAGCCTCGCGATGCCGGCCTGGAAGGCGTAGTCGTCGGCCCAGTAGTCGGCCATGTTCTTCACGATCGTCTCGGCGCGCACCGGGGCCGCGATGACGATGGCGCCCGGTTTGACGCCTGCATCGAGCAGGTACGAAATCGCAAACGTGCCCAGCGAAAGACCGCGCAGGACGATGCGGCCTGGGTCGCCGTCCGCACGTCGCAGCGCTTCGCGCCAAGCGGCGCGCGCGTCGGCGGCAAGGTTGTCCTGCGACGCATCGCCGTCCGAGGCGCCGACACCGCGATAGTCCACGCAGAGCAGCGACATGCCGGCGCCGCGCAACTCCCACGCGATCGGATAGCCGCGGCCGCTGGTGCCGTAGGTGATCGATCCGCCCGATTCGACGAACAGCAAGACGATCGGCGCGTCCGGTCCGGCGGGAACCCAGATGCCACGCAGCATCTCGCCCTTGCCCGTGTCGATCTCGATGCGCTTCGCCCCGGCCGGGAACTCATGCACGGGAACGGAGTCGCGCCCCGACTCACGCACCGCAGGCGTGTTCATGCACGCCGCGAGCAGCAGCGTGAACAGCATCAGAGCGACCTTCCCCACGCAGATGATTCTAGGTTGCACACCCGCGCGTGCACTTCGCGCGCGTAAGTCCGTTTGGGGCAGTTGGTTACGCCCCCGGACCCCCTCTCTCAGTGACGTATTTGGGTTGGTATAGGTCTACTTTGCCTACGCCGGGGAGGGTGAATGCGATGACTAGGCCGTAGCCGGCGTCGGTGATTTCGCCTTCGAACTCTACGCCGCGCTGTTTGAGTTCGGTGACGGTCGCTTCGACGTCCTGGCAGTAGAAGCTCAGGTTGTGGCTGGGCTTTTCGCCGGGGTGTACGCCCAGTTCTGCTTCGGGCAGATCGAAGATGAGCCAGCCTTGGCCCACGTCGGTGAACCCGAATTGGAGCTTGTCGCGGATAAACGCGCGCGTCGCCTCGGCGTCGGTGGAATAAAACATCGCGTGCAGACCTTGAATCATGGTGCCGTATCGTAGTGCGCGCGCATGTCGAAGAAAAAGAAGATCCTGATCGGAATCGCCGTATTGCTGCTCGCCATCCAGGCGGTTCCCTACGGTCGTGACCACGAGAATCCCGCTGTCCGGGGCGAGCCCAAGTGGGATAGTCCCGAGACGCGCGCGCTGGTTGTGCGCGTCTGTTTCGACTGCCACAGCAACGAGACGAAGTGGCCGTGGTACACGCACATCGCGCCGGTGTCGTGGCTCGTTCAGCATGACGTGGACGAGGCGCGCGAACACCTCAACTTCTCCGAGTGGGATCGCCCGCAGCGCCACGCCGAAGAGGCGGCGCACGAGGTGGAAGAGGGCGAGATGCCGCTCTGGTTCTACCCGCCTCTACATAGCGACGCCCGCCTCTCCGATGAGGAGAAGCGGGCGCTTATTGCGGGCCTCAAGAAGACCTTTCGCTAGCGGCCGGTCTGCGACGCCCAGCTCTTCGTCACCGCCTCGTCGCAGTGACCTCCGGCCACAGCTTCCTTGGCGTTCCTCGATCTGAACGCCGCATCCTCGGCCTTTGCGGTTGGTTGGCGCGGGGCCAGAGTCAGCTGTCGCTCTCTGTCTCCTTCGGGTACCGCAACTCCGCCATGTGCTGGTAGAGCGCCATGCGGCGTTCGGCGTTGCGCTGCGACTGCTCGGCGTACCGGGCGTAGCCTTCCGGATCGACGCGCTTGACCTGCTCGAAGCGGCGTTCGCTGTCGAGGAAGTCCTGCACCGGCCGCTTGATCTTCTTCTGGTCGAGAATCAGCGGCGCCTTGCCCTGATCGATCAGACGCGGGTCGTAGCGGTAGAGCGGCCAGTAGCCCGATTCGACCGCCAGCTTGTGGTGCTCCGCGCCGAACGCAAGGTCGTAGCCGTGCGCGATGCACGGGCTGTGCGCGATGATGAGCGCCGGGCCGTCGTAGGAGTCCGCCTCCTGGAAGGCGCGCACCGTCTGCGCATCCTTGGCACCGAAGGCGACGCTCGCCACATAGACGTGGCCATAGTTGATCGCCATCAGGCCGAGGTCCTTCTTCTCGACCGCCTTGCCCTTCGTCGCGAACTTCGCGGCCGCGCCCAGCGGCGTCGCCTTGGAGGCTTGCCCGCCGGTATTGGAGTAGACCTCCGTGTCGAGCACGAGGATGTTGAGGTTGTGCGTCATCGACAGGATGTGGTCGAGGCCGCCGTAGCCGATGTCGTAGGCCCAGCCGTCGCCGCCCACGATCCAGACGCTCTTGCGCGCCAGGTAGTCGGCCAGTCGGTTCAGGTCGCGCGCCTCTTCGCTGTCGATGCCGGCAATTTTCGTGCGCAGCATCGTGATGCGCTCGCGCTGCTCGCGAATCGCCGTCTCGCCGTCCTGGTCCGCGTTGAGGATCGCGCCCGCCAGATCGTCGCCCACGCGGCCCGCAAGCTGCGTGAGGCGCATGCGTGCGCGTTCGGTGAGCGAGTCGAGTGCGAGTCGCGCGCCGAGTCCGAATTCGGCGTTGTCCTCGAACAGCGAGTTGGCCCACGCCGGGCCGCGCCCCTCGTCGTTGACCGTCCAAGGCGTCGTCGGCAGGTTGCCGCCGTAGATCGACGAGCAGCCGGTGGCGTTCGCGATCAGCGTGCGGTCGCCATAGAGCTGGCTCATGAGCTTGAGGTAGGGCGTCTCGCCGCAACCGGCGCACGCGCCCGAGTACTCGAAGAGCGGCTCGAGGAACTGCGTGCCCTTCACGTCCATGCGCTGGATCTGCTCGCGGTCGGGGTCGGGCAGATCCAGGAAGAAGCTGTAGTTCTCGCGCTCGCGTTCGCGCAAGGGCTGCTGGGGCGTCATGTTGATCGCTTTCCAGCCCTCGTCCGTCTTCGACGTGGCCGGGCAGACGTGCACGCACAGCGAGCAGCCGGTGCAGTCCTCGGGCGCCACCTGGATGGTGAACTTCGCGCCGGGGAAGTCCTTGCCGCGGTAGTCGTCGGACAAGAACGCTTCGGGCGCGCCTTCCAGCGCCTCGGGCTCGTAGACCTTGGCGCGAATCGCCGCGTGCGGGCAGACGAACGCGCACTTGTTGCACTGGATGCAGAGCGAGGCATCCCAGATCGGGACCTCCTCGGCGATGTTTCGCTTCTCCCACTTCGTCGTGCCGGTCATCCAGGTCCCGTCCACCGGGAACGAACTCACCGGCAGTCGGTCCCCGAGCCCCTCCAACATGACCGCGGTGACCTGCTGCACGAACTCCGGCGCGTCGGGTGATACCGCGGGCGGCCGGCCTTGTGTGGCGGTCACTTCGCTCGGAACGTCCACCTCGTGCAGATGCTCCAGCGACGCGTCGATGGCGGCGATGTTGGCGTCCACCACCTTCTGGCCCTTGTTGGCATAGGTCTCGGCGGCGTACTCCTTGATCTGCACGATCGCCTCGTCGCGCGGCAACACGCCGGAGAGCGCGAAGAAACACGTCTGCATGATCGTGTTGATGCGCCCCTTGAGTCCGACATCGCGCGCGACGGGGGCGGCGTCGATGACGAAGAAGCGCAGATCCTTCTGGATGATCTGTTCCTGCACCTCGCGCGGGAGATGGTCCCAGACCTTGTCGGCCGGGTAGGGCGAGTTGAGCAGGAAGGTCGCGCCGGGCGCCGCCTTGTCGAGCACATGCAGGCGCTCGAGGAAGGTGAAGTTGTGGCAGGCGACGAAGCCGGCCTGGTCGATCAGGTAGATGGAGCGGATCGGCGTCTTGCCGAAGCGCAGATGCGAAACCGTGATCGCGCCCGCCTTGCGCGAGTCGTAGACGAAGTAGCCCTGCGCCGT
>CBDURV010000371.1:0-4781 GCA_965369495.1 uncultured bacterium | reverse complement strand
GGAACTGCTCATACACCGCGCCCGCCATGCAGAACGTGGGCGGCACGTCGGCGTCCACCGACGCGCGCGCCGCGATCGCGAGGTGGTGCGACGCGCCGAGGCGAATCAGCCGGAATCCCGCGCGCTGGATGGCGACGGATGCCACCTCGAAGAGCGCCTCGGTCTCGGTCGGGCGCAGCGGACCCGGCTCGATGTCAGCGACCGTGTGCCGGAAGAGCGAGACGAAGTCCGCGCAGGTGTAGCACTCCGCGTTGTCGAGCCCGTGACCGGCGGCGGCGCCCAGGTACGAGGCGGGCGAAGTCTCCGACTCGGCCGGGTCGATGCCCAGCAGCGATAGCAGCGGCGCGGCCGTCGCGACATGGCGCTGCTCCTCGATCAGACGCACGCCGATCACGCGACCCGCCCGCGCGAGGCGGTCGAGGTTGGGCGTGGGCGCCAGTGCCAGAGGGGATTCGGCCGCCGGTGTTCCCCAGGGTGCGGCCGCTCCGCCCAACACCAGCACGACCAGCGGCGGCGTTTTTCTCACGAGAGCGGCCGCCTCATTTTAGGTGCAGGGGCCATTCACTTCAGGTGCAGGGGATTGAAGCCGGCGTCGGGGTCCTTGATGCGCAGGATCGTCTGCGAGATGCGTTGCACATAGATCTCGCAGGCGGTACCGACGACGCCACGGCAGAGGTGTCCGGTAAACGCGATCAACTCCGGGCCCGCGACGGTGATGTGCGCGTGCACGAAATGTTTGCCGCCCAGCTTGGAGAAGTTGCCGATGAGGCTGCCCACTTCCATGGGCTCCTCGAAGACGCGCGGGATGTACTCCTTTTTCTCGGGATCGAAAAAGGCGATTTCCAGCTCGCTGACGGAGCCGATGCCCGTGAACGAACCGCCCGTGACGCCCTGCTCGACGGCGAACGCGGTGAGCGATTCGACGATCTCCTCGCCGGGGGCGAGCGCGACCACTAGGATGTCCCCGTCCTGGAGCGTTTGCATCGACAGGAACGGTACGAGGCGCCCCCCCCCAATGCAACCTCCCCCGGACTTCAACCTGCGCGCCACCGTCCGCAGCCACGGCTGGAGCGACCTGCCGCCCTTCGAGACCGACGAGCAGGGCAGTTGGCTGGTGATTCGCACTCCGGAGGGGCGCGTGACGGTGCGCGAAGGCGGGATTTCCGCGTCCTCGCGCGGGTTGAAGCAGGTTGCCGCGTCGTGCCTGCGCTTCGATCTCGACCTGAGCGAATTCTGGGCGCTCTGCCGCGAGGACCCCGATCTCACCTGGGCGCCGCGCGAAAAAGCGGGTCGTTTCCTGAGGGCGCCGACCGCTTTTGCCGACGCGGTGATGATCCTCGCCACGACCAACTGCACCTGGGCGCTCACGAAGAAGATGCTGCGCGACCTAGTTGCGAAGTACGGGGAGGACGGCGCGTTTCCCACCAAGGAGCGCTTGGCGCGCGTGCGCAAGTTCGGTTTCGGCTACCGCGATCCATATCTCGCCGCACTGGCGCGCGGCCCCGATCTGGAGGGCTACCGGACCGATCAGCGCCCCACCGCCGAGATTCGCAAGGAGTTGCTGACGCTGCCCGGCTTCGGGCCGTACGCCGTCGATAACTTCCTGCGCTCGATCGGCCGCTTCGACGGCTTCGCGATCGACTCGATGGTGCGCACGCGCTGGAAGCAGCGCTACCCCCGCCGCAAGCCGGACAACAAGTCCATCGGCCGCCGCTTCGCGAGATTCGACGAATGGCGCGGTCTGGCGCTGTGGCTCTTCTTGACGGAGTACTTGTACGAACGCGAGACTTCCTAACGCGCTTCGCCGAGTAGCGACGCGACTTGCCCCCAGAGGTCGAGGATCGACTGCGCATGCTTGCCGCCGAACTCCTCGACGCGCTTGAGATCGCGGGCGCGCTTGTAGAGTTGGCCCGTCAGTAGCGTCCGCAGATCGTCGATCTCGACGACGACCGGAAGCAGCCCCTTGCCCTCGATGCCGTCCCGGCACCAAGCGAGAAGGAACGTCAGCCAGACCATCTCCGACTCGGGCTCGTCGGCGGCGACCGCACACAAGAGCGCGGCGAGCGGAACCAAATCGGAGTCTTGGAACAGCGCGTCGTGATGCATCTCCAGGAGATCGTTGAAGCACCCCAGCGCCGCAGGAAAGTCCTTCTCGTAGGCCAGGAAGAGGGCGCGATCGCGCATTTCTTCGTACGTCGAGGCGTGCAGTGCGGCGGATGCGTTTGCCTTCCGCAACTCACTGAAACCACAGAACCGCTCACACTGCGCGAGCAACGCCTTGCCCCAGAACGTGGCCTCGTACTGGTACCGCCCCAGCACGCGCCGGACTTCGAGCCTGGCGCTCTCATACTGACGACCGTGCCAAAGCAGAACCGCGCAGGGTTCGAGATACTCCAGGTCGGTGCCCTGGGCACCTTCGATCAACGGCTCGAGCGCCTGCGCGGCGCGCACGAACTCACCGTCGGCGAAGTGACGCATCGCGAGTTCCCGGCCGCCCACACCCGCAAGCTCCAAGTCCTCCGCACTCATGTCGCCGTGGTTGATCCAACGCGCCCAAGCCCACGCGGGTAACGCCAGATCCGCGGGCTTCCGGCCCGAACCGACGTACTTCCGCAGCTCCGTCCGAAACGCCGCGACGGTCTGAGGCCCGCCTTCCGGTTGCGCGATGAGACGGCCTATCGCCTCGAGAGCCCCTTTGAGCATCGTATTACGGAGGAGTTCTCCGTGGAGATACGTGATCGCCTCCAGGCGCGCCTTCTCCGCTTCGCGGCCCATGCCTTGCCGACGGAGCATCTTGATCAGCGCGTACCGAAACCAAGGTCGATCCGCGTATTCCTTGATGGCCTTGCTCGCATCGGCGATCGCTTCCTTGCGCTTGCCTGCCAGCCAGAGTGCGTTGGTGTAGATCTGCCGCACCCGCGCGCAGTCGCTGCCAGCCGACAGGTTCAGCAGCTTCTGCGCATGGCGCCGGGCGAGCTCATGCTTCGCGGGCACGTTTTGGCGCCGCAACGCGTGGATGAGAGCTTCCTGCGTGGCGAGATCCCAATCACGATGTTTAAGCACCTCGGCAGCCAGCGCCTCCGCCTCCACATACCTGCGTGCCTCGACAAGCACCGGAACGATGCGGATCTTCTTCTCGTTCGGAAGGCGCCGTCGTATCTCGAGGAAAATCTTCGCGGCCGTCATCGCGTCGCCGACGACCTCGTACTGCGCCCACGCGAGCGCCCAAGCAGTCGCCGTGTCGTCCGGCCGCAACCGCAGCGCCTCCTGGAGCAATGGAACCGCGCCGGGATCGCCGCGATGCCGCAGCTGTTTGCCGTATTCCAGCAACCAGTCGTGCAGAGGACTCTTCGCGGCGCGCTCCGGCACACCATCGACCGTGAGCGACCGCATCCCTTCAATCGCGTCCCGCGGTCGAGCTTGCTCCCAATCCCACTCTGCCATCACCCAGCGCACTGCCAAGGTGAGCTCGGGATGCCGCTCGCAGAGCGCTCGGAGGTCATTCCGCTCCTCGGGCGGGAGCGCCTTGGACGGCATTTCCGTGCGGCTCGGCCACGTGCCGAGCAGTACCTCTTCGCCATCGTGCAAGACCCACTCCCCCGGCGACGGTTCTTCGAAGCGCCAATGCTCGAACCACTCGTTGATTTGCGTCGCCGCCCGCACGCCGTAGGATTTCGACCCGCGAATCATCGCGCGGACGGCGTGCGCGGCGGCCTGGTCCTGCTCATCGAGTCCGCGCGCGATCCCCGCCGCCTCGACGAGGTGCCCCTCTTCGACCAAGCCGGTCGCCATAAGCAGTTGCCGCTGAATGTCGTCGCGCCGCGACGAGTAGCTGAGCAACCCGGCCGTGATGGCCGCGATGAGGACGACGGCGATGGCGATCGACCACCGCCGACGCGTGTTGGCACGCGCCGCTTCCATGCGCGCCGCGTCCGCACGCGCCTCCACGCTGGCGAGGTGTTTCGCGAGTGCGGCCGCGACTTCGCCCGCATCGCGCGGACGGTCGCGCCGGAGCGGTTGTAGGCAGGCATTGGCGATTCGGACCAATTCGCGATCCGCGCCGCACCCATCAAGAGCCCGCCGCGCACGACTCAGGTCGCATGCCGCCGCCTGCACGAGCAGTTCAGAAACCGAACCGGCGTAAGCCGGTCGTCCCGTCAGGATCTCGCAGAGAATCGCGCCGAGGCTGAAGACATCGCTGCGCTCGTCGATCCGCTCGATCTCGCCCGTCGCCTGCTCCGGCGGCATGTAGCCCGGCGTCCCCATGACACTCCCGGCGACGCTTTCGGACGAGCCGTCTCCCTCGCTGCGCACACTGGCGATCCAGACGCTGTCCGGCTCCCCTTTGGGCTGGCCGTCCCCGCCGCCGCCCGCCCGCAGGATCTTCGAGAACCCCCAATCGACCACAACCACCTCGCCATACCGGCCGATCATGATGTTGCTCGGCTTGAGGTCGCGATGAATCACGCCGCGGCTGTGCGCGTACGCCATTGTCTGGCAGACGCGCAGGAAGTGCGCGATGAGTGTCGCGCGCCCCTCTTCGATCGATCCGCGTTCGGCAAGCAGATTCGCGAGCGTCTTGCCCTTGACGAGTTGCATCGCGAAGAAGGGACGGCCGTCGGCGCCGAGACCGAGTTCGTAGACCGGCACGATACCCGGATGCTGGAGCTGTCCACCGACCTGCGCCTCCTCGATGAAGCGCTCGATGATCGTCGCATTCTCGGCGTGCTCGGTGTGCAGCACCTTGATCGCGACATCGCGGCCCAGATCCACGTCGCGCC
>CBDURV010000370.1:0-4810 GCA_965369495.1 uncultured bacterium | reverse complement strand
CCATGCGCAATCGCGCCCGGATGCAGATAGCCGGCGAGCACATAGGCGACCTTGACCGCCACGTAGAGAACGCCCACGACGACGTAGCCGAGATACCACGACTTGCGTGACATGACTCAGTCCCCTTCGTTCCGGCTGGGCTGGCTGCGCGCCACCTCGTGGCGAAGCACCGCGGCCAACGCTTCACGCGTCCAGCCCTTGCCTGGGAATCCTCGCAGGTCGACCTGCCGTCCATCCCAATCGGCGCGGCTACTTCCGTTCAGGAACATGACGACCGGCAGATGCTCGTGGATGCCGCGCGCGGAAAGGATCGCCATCCCCTCCGGGCGCGTGGCATCGACGAACTGCGCGCCGACCGGATTGCCCACGTCCGACAGTGCTCCCTCGATAGCCGGAAGCACGCTCTGTTTGAACGGCAGATGAGTCAGCATGCCGACTACGAGAAGCTGGACCGGTGCATCGGGCCGAATCCCGCCCGTCGGAAGGCCCGACGCCAGCAGGTCGGCCAACTGATCGATGGTGTAGGGAACGGCCGCTGCGCGGGACAGCTCGAAATGGAAATCGAGATAGCGCAGGTACTCGTCCTGGTCGGGAAAGGCGCAATGACGATCCATGCACTCGCCCTGCTCCTCGGGAAGACTCAGGAAGACCGTCGTCGCCGGGCTGACGCTCCACCCGCTTTCGCCACGCCGAATCGTGATGGCGGTGTTCGACAGCGGCGCGTGTACCGTGATTGTCGAAGGCGGGGGCGCCGCCGCCTGGGCGGTCAGCGCACAGTGGATGCAGCGGTAGGGCTGGGACTGGCCGTCGGCCATCACAAGCATGACCTCTTTGCCCTCCGGAATCGGCTTCTCGCACAGAATGCAGAGCGCGGCGCCGCTGGGCTCCGAGGTCTCCTGAAGGCAAGCGGACAGCGCACCGGCCACACCGAGCGCGACCATGAGAACGGGGATCCTCACGACGTCTCGTCCTCCGCCAGCGTGTGGCCGATGGCCGCACTCAAAGTCCCGAGTCCTCGCAGCAGCTCATCCCCGAGCCCCTCGGGCACGTGGGAGAGAATGCGCTCGAACCGTTGCCGGCTGGAATCATCGACCTGATCCGCCAGACGCCGACCCTGCTTCGTGAGGTGCAGACGACGCACGCGACCGTCATCGTCGCAGCGCTTGAGCTCAAGGTGCCCGGCGTCCTCCATCCGACGACACAGCCGTGTGACGTTGCTCTTGTCGATCCCGAGTTCCGCCGCGAGGTCGCCCATCGCGGGAGCTTCGTCTTCGCCGGGGGATTCGCGCAGGATCATCAGCGCGTGCGCGTAGCTGACGGGAATCGACTGACCGCACGGCGTGGTCTCGTTTGCCAGCGCCCCGAAGCTCCGCAGGAACCGCTGGACGTGACGCCGCAGCACTTCCGCTCCGGCGGGGCTCGCTAGCGGCTTCGTCGTGCTTTTCGCCATCCGACGCAAGATACGCCACAAAAGTTGCGCGCGCAACTATATCGTCGTAGCGTACCGCGCATGAGAAAACTCCTGGGCGTCGCCCTCCTCTGCACAGTGTTCGCGACCGCCTGCGGAAAGCCGGCCGCAACCGACGGCTCCGCGGACGCGGCCGCAGCGACAGGCATCCTCTACGGCGAGGAAGTCTCCGACGCGAAGTCGATGAAGATCTCCGACGTCGTTGCGCGCGTGGACGAACTGGAGGGCCAGAAGGTGAAGGTCGAAGGACTCGTCACCGACGTCTGCCCCAAGCGCGGCTGCTGGCTCACGATCGCCAGCGACAAGGAGTTCCAGACGATACAGATCAAGGTCACGGACGGCGTCATCGTCTTCCCGATGTCCGCCAAGGGAAAGCACGCCGTCGCCGAAGGCACCGTGCAGAAGATGGCCATGTCGCTTGAGGAGACGCGCAAGTACCTTGCCCACAAGGCCGAGGAGGCCAGCAAGGAATTCGACCCGGCATCCGTCACCGAACCCATGACAGTCATTCGACTGAAGGGGCTCGGCGCATTCATCTCCGATTCCAAGCAGCCGTAAAGCCGCGACGTCACTTCGCGATGCGAGCCAGCGCCGCTCGTATCTTGGCCTCGATGTTGAGGTCGTAGCCTTCCTGCCAAAGAACCGGCTTTCCGTTCTTGTCCAGCACGATGACGGCTGGCAGTGCGGAGAACTCGCCGCTCTCTTCATCGGTGGGAAGGCCGAACGACTTGGCCCACGGCGTTTTCCCGCTGTCCGCGAGGAGCACGGGAAGGTCCATCCCTTTCTTCACGGCCAGGCCGGCCAGGTCAGGAAGATCCACGCCGGAAACATGCACGCCCACCACGTTGCAGCCCGCCTTTGCCGCATCGCCCGACAAGGCCTTGATGGTCGGAAGCATTCGCTGGCAGGGTTCGTGTTCAACGGAATAGAACACGAGCACGAGTCCCTGTTTGCCGATGAGGTCGCGCAGCGAACGGCGCTTCCCCGCCCGCGTCTCCAGGGTCTCGGTCGGGAGTTCGGCGAGTTCTCGCGCGATCGGCAAGGCACCGCCCTCGGCGACGGACAGATCCCCTTCGAGCGTGATCGTCGTCCGCTTGCCACGCTCGAGCACGACTTCGTTCAGGTAGAGGTGAACGTCGCCCCGGGGGTTGCGGCGGCCGGCCATGACCACATACCGGCCTGGAGCCTGAATCGGAATCGAGGCATTGCCTGCGATCTTCCAGGCGCTCCCCTTTTTGATGCGCCACGGGATGCTGTCGCTGCGAGCGATGGCGACGACGATCGGGACGATCTTCCCGCTCTGCGGATTCGTGATCTTGAGCGTCAGGATCGGATTGTCTTTCGACTCCGAGTGCGCCTCGATGACGGGGGCGTCCGGCGTATGCGCATCCTCGACCGGATACTCCGTCCCCGGTCGCGGATAGCGAAGCCAGTAGAGTCCCTTGGGCGGCTCTCCCCCCAGAACGACGGTGCAGACTTCGTCCTTGCCGGGCATTGAGCGTGCGATCGCCCAGCCCCACTGCTTCTCCTTGCGGGCGCTGATCAGGTAGTCCCCAACCCCGATATCGAGTGCGAATGCACCCTCACGATCGGTCTTCACGCCCAGGATGGGCCGAATGGATCCGAAGTTGAATACGGAGGCGAACACCGCGGCGTCCGGAATCGCATTGCCCTCCGCATCGTTGACGCGGATCGTCAAGCGGCACGTCTCGGCATAGACGGACGTCGTATTGATGACGGAGAACCGGTCCCGCATCCGCAGGACGTTGGCCTCCTTCGGAGTTCCCATCACCGCGCATGTCACGAGCGCGGCTCGCCCCACGACCCTCGAGAACCACGCCTTGTTCAGACGGTCGGCCGGCTCGCATGCGCCGAGGTATTGCCATCCCCGCGCGCCCTCTCGCGTGTCCCGCCCCGTATAGACTTCGCACCAGGCGTGGTTGTTGTCCTGGAACGGCCAGAACGGAGTCGAAACCGATCGCGATGGAATCCCGGCCGAGCGCGCGACGGCGTTGAAGTAGATCATCTCCTCCTCGCACCGACCGAAGCCCTTCTCGTGGGTCTCAAGCGGAGCCTGGTCGTTCGCCGGCGTCGGCTTGAACTTGACCTTCGACCCGCAGTAACGGTTCACCGCGAGCGCGGCCTCCTCGAGCGTCTTGCACTTCGCCTCGGCGAGGATCGGCTGAATCTCCTCGAAGAAGAACTTGCGCCACGCTTCGAGCGGCTCCTGCGCGGATCGGATCGGAAGAACGTAGTGGTAGAAGCGTTCATCCGACAGGCTTCGCGTCCACGGGAACCGCGCTCTCGCCACATACGCGTAGTGGATGTGCTCCGTGAGCAGTTCGGCGGAGATGGACCGGAGATCTTTTGCCGACATGTTGGCAACGAGGAACGCCCAGCCGTTTCGCTCATCGCCCTTCAATTCAGCGAGGGATGCGACGAGTTCGATGCGGTTGACGCCCGCCTCTCCGAGTGCCCGCTCGACGCCCTTTTGGAACTCTTCCGGCATGGCGCGGATGAGCTCATCGGTGTCGTCGGCGGCGAACGCCGATGGCGCGATGACAAGGACGGCAACAACGAGGGCGAGTGTCCAGGCGCGACGCTCTTCAACGATCGAGATTCTCACGAGTTCTCCTCTGGCCGGCATCTTGCCGAGTGGCTAGCCACCGAGCCTGATAGTAACCGTTGGACGCACGATGACTCCCCCGGTATCGCCGCGCGCCGCGCGCTGCGCTCCGAACTGCGCTCCGAACTACCTGCGCCACAAACTCGCCCGAACGCCATTATGGACAACAGGTTAGAGAGTTCGACTGCGCCATCGATAGCGCACTTTCTCACGCGAACTCGCACCGAAACGTCGACGTACGCTGCTCAATCCGAAGAGCACCCCATCTGCGACGCCAAGGGGCAAGGCAGGCCAGAGAGAGTTCAACCGCCGAGCATCTGCGCAATGCCCGCGGCGAGCGGCGGGAGGTCGCTTGTCACCACCTCCCAGAGGATGTCCTTGTCGATCGAGTCATAGCCGTGGATCAGGCGGTTGCGCGTCGCGATGATTTCACGCCACGGGATTCCCGCATGCGCCTCCCGGATTTCTTCGGAGGTCCGCGTGGCGGCCTCGCCGATAATCTCGACGAGGCGCGTAAGCGACAACTCCAACATGCGATCCGAGTCGCACATTACGGTTCCGCATTACGGTTCCGGGTGTTTTCCTGCGAGATTCGCGCGTGAGCCGCCGCACGAATCTCGCAGGATTCTTCCCGGAACCGTATCGGAACGCACCTGACCCGGTTGCGTGAACTCCATCTGGATCGCACGCGCATCACGTCGGCCGGGCTCGCCCAC
>CBDURV010000369.1:0-4819 GCA_965369495.1 uncultured bacterium | reverse complement strand
TTCGACGCCGTCGCGCGCGACGATGAACTGAGTTCCGACCAGTACACCGTGCTGGCGAATTGGCTGCTGGTGCTCGACCGCAAGAAGAGCCGCGAGGTCGCCCTGAACCGGCGCTACGCCGTCATGCGCGAGCAGGAACTCTCGCAGCGCATCTGGAACGAATACCGCAAGGTGGCCAACAACCGCGGCACGACGCCGCCCAAGGAGTTCGATCCCGACACGCTGCGGGCGCTACGCGCGCTGTTCACCAAGGCGAGCAATCCCGCGAACTACGTCTACCAGACGCAGTCGCTCTATCGCGCCATCAAGGACTTCCGCGTGCTCGAGTGCCTGCCCTATGGCGCCATCGGCCATACGCCCCAGGGCGTCTATCCCTTCCTGGAGCGCGTCACGAGAGTGATCGGCCAGGTCCACGAGGAGGCGACCTGCGACGAGCTCGCGGCGCGCATCCACGAGCTAAGCGCGGAGGCCAAAAGCGATCTCGACCGCCGCGCCCTGCTGCTGTTGTTGTCGGTGGTCGAGCGCCAAGCCAGCGAGGTGCTCAACGCCCCCGGCCCCCACATGCAAAAGGGAACGCGCGCACTCGTGCAGGCATTTTCCGGATCGTGGCTGCCGGGAGAGCGCCGGTTGATGGCGTCGTGGCTGACATCGTTGGGCAAGATCCCGCACGAGGCGTTCGCCACCACGCAGATCAACCAACTGCTCGAACTGCAGCGCCAAGAACCGGTGGTCACGCTCGACCGTCTGTGGATCTCGCACTTTCTGGCGCAGACCCAATGGAACTACGGTCGGGGGCAGGCGGCCATCGATACGCTCACCGTCGCGCTGGCCGAGTACCGGATGGGCCACCACGGATTGAAGCGCGAGGTGTGGCCGTCGGCCGGCATGTTGATTGGCTGGCTCAATGCGCGCGGGATGCATGGCGTGGCCGAAGCGCGCCTCGAGTCCGAACTCAAAGCGGCCAAAACCCGCGCGCTGCGCATGTGGGCAAAGCAGCAGCTGTTCGCCGTCTACAACCACGCGATGCGCCATCGCGGGAGCGTTTCGTTCGGCCGCGGCCGCGCGCTATTCGACGGTGCGCGCAAGCGCATGGAGGCGGCGATGTGGAGCGACGGCGCCGACCAACTGGGTGTCACGCTCGGCATGTACTGCAAGCTGCATCGTTGGGCTCGGGATACGACCAGCGTGCCCGACGCTGGCGCGGATCTGGAGCGATTCTCAAAGAGCAAGTTCCCCGAGTTGCTCTCTACGATCGGCAACAATCGCAACTCGCTGGTGCAGACCGTGGCACAGACGCTGCATGACTTGCTGGGTGCAAAGGCCGCGCTGGAACTGCTCATCGTGCAGATCGAAACCGAACCCAAATGGCTGGCCAAGACCGGCCGCGACGGCTGGCAGAGCCACGGGTGGTTGCTGGCGCGCTGGCGTCAGGAGGCAAAGGAGATCGGGGCGCTCCAACCGCGCCTGCTCAAGATCGCGACGCGTGCACTCGAAAGCGACCTGATGCTGCTGCGTTCGTCGCGCAGTGCGATGTTCCACGCGCATTCGAGCTACTTCTGGAAGAAGCAGGCGCCCGCGTTTTTGGCGGTGGCGCTCAAGGTGATCGAGACCAACCCCGACTCCGCGGCCCGATTGCAGCATTGCGCCGGCTACCTGTGGAATTCTCTGATCCAGCACGGCCGCGCCATCGACACCCTGTTTGCCGCCGACGCGCGCGGCAAGCTAAGGCGCGGCGGCCGCTGGCAACTCGTGCGCTGGCTGCAAGCGGAGAAACGCTGGAAGGAGTCGCTGCCGCAACTCGAGACGCTGCTGGCCGAACGACCCGACAACTTCGCCTACGTGCTCGCGCGAATCCGCGCGCTGCACCACGCGGGCCGCAACAACGAATCCCAAGAACGCTTCGACGAAGCCGTCAAACAGCGCAAGCAGCTCAACCGATGGAACGAAAACGTGCTGGCATCGTTCGCGCCGCTGGCTGCGGAGTGCGACGACGCTGCACGTGCGGTGAAGTTCTACGAAGAGCTGATTCCGCTGCACCAACGTACGCGCCGCAACCGCGGAGTCGGCGGCGGGACGCTATCGACCTACTACGCGAAGCTGAGCGAGAGCTACCTCGCACTCGGCGAGACGGACAAGGCCGTCGATGCCGCCTCGGCCGCGGTAGTGGCCTGGGGCCGCAGCCACGGCAACCGCAAGCGCGCCATCGCCGCGTTGCTGGCCGTCATCGCGAGCCTCCAAGACCTCGACGCCTATGTCCAGGGCTACGAAAAGCGCGTGGCCAAAAGCGGCCTCGATGCACCGCTCATCCGCAAGGCCATCGGCGCCGCCTATCTGGCCAAGCGCCAGCCCAACAAGGCCATCCCCCACTTACTGGCCGCGCGCGATCTGCAACCCAACAACAGCGATGTGCACAAAAGGCTGCTGGCAGCGTACGACACGCTCGGCGATGCAAACAAGGCGATCGGCGTGCTGATGGAAAGCATCCAAATGGCGCCGCTCAACCTGGACCTCTACGCCGACCTGGGAGCGCGCCTGGAAAAGGGCAGCGATAAGGCGTCAGCCGAGCGCGCCTGGACCACGCTAGTCGAGGTCCTACCCAACGAGGCCGCCAGCCACCGCCGCCTGGCCCAGTACCGCGAGGCACGCAAAGAGCACGCCGCCGCCGCCGAACAGTGGCGCCAAGTCGTGCGCATCAGAACCACCGAACCCGCAGGCTGGCTAAGCCTAGCCAAATCCCAAATCGCCGCCGGCAACAAGCAGGCCGCAAGGCAGACCCTGCAAGAGATCCAGAAAATGAACTGGCCCGACCGCAGCGTCTACAGCAAGGCGGAGGCGCTGCTGCGGCAGGTTCGATAACGACCAGCATGCGGGGAGGCCGCGCTATGATGCGGTTGGCGATCCTATGCGTGACTCCGATTGCAATAACCAACTCACCGACCGGCTCTTCGCGGAGCTCGTCGGCAACTTCCTCGCCCGGGACCAGCCGCCCGACGAAGCGCGTGAGCACGCGGAAGAAATCCTCGCAACGGCGATCAGTGCGTGTGAGTTCTACGGCGAAATCGACAAGACGCCGGATCCGGAATGGCTGTTTCGCGCCGCGGAGCACGACGCCGATGCGGCGGCCTACCTGGTGGAAGCGGGCCATCTCGGCGTAGCGGATCAGAACATTCGCCAGTGGCACGCGCTTCCCTACCTGGAGCGGTCGGTGATCTGGACGCAGATAGAATCCGACCAGCTCCAAGTCGCCTTTTTCTGCCGCGCGGAGGGAGAGGCGCGGGGCACGGACATGTTCACGTACGCGGCGTTCTGGCACGCCGCGGGCAGACCGCAGATTCCGGAGTTCGAGGTGTTTCCGCTCCCCATTGAGCTTTTTTTGCGCGTGAAATACTGGGCGCGAACCCAATGTCTGACCTCGGAGCGCGTCGAGACGCTGGTGCGGCCCTACGGCACCTTCAACGATTTCGTGCGCGCGGAAATCCGCGCCGGCAATCTCTGACCCGCCGCTCGTATTCGATCTCGACTCCCTCCCCGTGCTGGAAGCTGCCACCCGCGATACCATCTCACCGTGACCGCCACCGCCCGCCTCGCCCACCAACTCGTGCAAGCTGCCATGCGACTGCACGCCAAGCAGCTCTGGAACGAATTCGACGACGACGACGCGGTCGTGCTCGAGATCCCGCACCACGAGGAACCGCTCGCGGCCTGCATCTGCGGCCAGTCCGGCGAGGAGTTCGGCCTCGTTCTCTTCCGGGACGGACTCCCGGGCATGGACCGGATGTTCACGAGCGCGCATGTCGAGGACTCGTTCGACGCCATCGATCAGCTCTCGCTGCTGGTTTCCCCGCTGCGTGACATCCCGCCGCCGCTCCGCGGCCTGCTCGAAGAGGCGCGCTGGCGCGGCCGCCGCGAATCCTTCGCGCCCCACCTGATGGTCAAGCGGCCGGGCATGCAGCCTCGCAATCCGCGCAAGGGCGAAATGCGCACCATGCTCTACGCGGTCTCCGCGATCCTGGCCGCGCACGAGGCGGGCGACCTCGTCGCGTGCACCTACGATGCGCCCGACGGCGTGCAGCTTCTGCGCCTCTCGGGCACGCCGCAGGCGCCGACCTATGAGATCGACGAGACCGTGTTCGACGGCCCGGACCCGCGGGAATTGACGGTGTCACTGCAGCTTGCCGACGCGGACTACCGGCGCGACGACAGGACATGGAGCGTCGGCGTCTTCAGCCTGCCCGCCTTCATCGAGAACGACGACCGCACGCTCCGATCGCTCATCGTGCTCGAGAGCGGTGCCGGCAAGGTCATCCACCAAGACGCGATCCTCGGGAACGAGATGGAGACTGCCGCCGCGTCGTTGTTGCGGTTCGCCGCGGAGGGCGGGTTGCTGCCGCGGGAGATATCCTGCCTCAACCGCGACTTGCACGAGCTGCTGCATTCGGCTTTCGCGGCGCACGGCGTCCAATGCCTCCACGAGCCCGACCAGCCGGACCTCGAAAAGGTCGCGGCGTTGCTGTCGGACCACCTCGAAGGCATGCACGACTCGCCGGACGACGCGGAGACCGAGGAGTGGCTTCGGTGGCAGCGGCCGCACAACGATTTCATCGAGGCGGTCGCCGAACTCGCGCACCAACGGAATCCCGACCGCAATCGCACGCTGGCCCGCTACTTCGGCTCGGCACGCCGCGGCGGGGAACTGATGGCGGCGTACGACGACGACTTCCTCGCGCTTCCGTTCGCCGTCTGGAGGCTTCTGCTCTATCGCCCCCGGTCCGGCAGCAAGACCTTCCTCGAACAGACCTTGAAGCGGCGCGACCTGCCC
>CBDURV010000368.1:0-4820 GCA_965369495.1 uncultured bacterium | reverse complement strand
AGATCGTCGAGATCGAAGAGAGAGTCCGAAGGCGACCCGGAGGGGTCGTCGAGGATGAACGATGCCAAACTCGGGATGCACGGGTCGGCGATCTGGTCCGCCCAGAAACCGCGCCGCGTGAATAATTCGGGCTAAAACACCCAGGACGCGGTCACGACCGAGTAGTCGTCGTCGTTCTGGCGCACCTGGAGTGCGGTGCCCACGAAGTTGGTGCGGAAGGTGAGCGTGAACCGCTTGTAGGTGAGCGCCGCGCCGATCGCGACGTTGGAAAAGAAGTCGTCCCGATCGCCGCTGCGACTGTCCGCAAACGTGTTGCCGTCGATGGGCAGGAAGCGCGCCACGGCGGTGCCCGTCCCCTGCACATAGACATAGAAACTGAACGGGCCGCCGACGGTGCGCCGATCCACCACTTCCTCATAGAAGCTGACCGGTGAACTGTGCTCGTAGTTGTTCGGGAGCGCGATGCCGAACCGTGCCTGCAGGCCGATGTTGGCCCCGGTGTAGTAGTTGCCCGCGCCGACGCCGCCGTTGACCGCCATGTCGAAGCCGAGGCCCCGCTCGCTCACCGTCCAGCGCACGAGTCGGCGCTGATAGATGTAGAAGAGGTTGAGCAGTGGCTCGTTACTGAGTTGCGTATCCCAACCCTGCGCCAGTTCACGCCCGGTCGAACTGTGCATCCAGTTCTGGAGACCCTCCGCGCCGACGGCGGGCCCCACGAGCCCCACACGCAGGACGTAGACATGCATGGATCTTTCGCTCTTCGAATAGACGGCGGTATCGAACGCGATGATGCCCGAGTACGGGTGGTCGCCGGGCGGCGGATCGGGATCGCTGATGTCATTCGCCGTGTACATCTCGTAGTTGAGCGAAAGCTGCACGAAATTGCGGTAGTTCGGATTGGAAACGGTGGGAAAGAAGCTGAATTCGTCCTCGATCCGGTTGCGAAACCAGTTTTTCGGGCTCAGCGTGTCCACCGCGGCGGAGGTCCACGCAAAGCCGAAACCCGCCGTGAAGTTGTTGTCGCTCTCGTCTGAAAACGTGTCGTTCTCGAACTGGAGCGTAAGGGTTCCCGTCGAGTCGCGCGGCGTCTTGAGCGGCCTCACCGACCAGTCGATGTTCTTGAGCGTGTCATCCAGCGACTGGGAAGCGGGCGGAGGAGCGGGCATCGGCTCCGGCGTGCGACCCGCAGAACGGCAGCCGAGGGCGAAGCAGAGCAAGAGCAGGATCCATCGCATGACTCGGGCCGAGCCTACAGTCTTTCGGTCCGCTCCGTACCATAGCGCGCGTGCTGATCACCCTGCGGAACATCCACAAAGGCTACGGCGGACGGGAACTCCTCAAAGGAGTGGATCTGGTCGTCAATCCGGGCGACCGGATCGGGCTGGTGGGCCCCAACGGCGCGGGCAAGTCGACGCTGATGAAAATCATCATCGGACGCGAGGAGCCGGACGAGGGCGAGCGCAGCATCAAACGCGACGCGCGGGTGGGCTACCTCGAGCAGGAACCGGTTCTCGACCCCACGCTCACCATCCGGGAGGAAGTGCGGAAGGGGCTCGGGGATCGCGCCGATCTGTTGGCGGAACTCGACAGCGTCCACGACCAAATGGCCGAGGGCGGCAACCTGACGCGCCTGCTCGCCCGGCAGGTCGAACTCGACACCGCGCTGGAGCGCTGCGGCGGACATGACATCGAGCACCGCGTCGAGTCGCTCATCGGCAGCCTCGGCCTGCCGGACCCGGACGCCTCGTGCGCGAACCTGAGCGGCGGAGAGGCGCGCCGCGTCGCGCTGGCGCAGCTGCTGCTGGGCGAGCCCGATTTGCTGCTGCTGGATGAACCGACCAACCACCTCGACGCGATCGTCACGGAGTGGCTGGAGGACACGCTGCTCGCCTCGAAAACCGCGCTGCTGATGGTCACCCATGATCGCTACTTCCTCGACCGCGTCGTGGACCGCATCGTGGAAATCGATCGCGGCGAACTGTTCGGCTACGAGGGCGGCTACGGCGAGTACATCCTGAAGCGCACGCAGCGGCTCGATTCGGAACGGCGCACCGAAGACACGCGGCGCAACCTGCTGCGACGCGAGACGGAGTGGATGCGGCGTGGCCCGCCGGCGCGATCGACCAAGTCGCGCGCCCGCATCGATCGCTTCCACAAGCTGGTCGATGCCAAGCGCGACACCGTGCCGGGCGCGATGGAATTCGCTATTCCCGCCGGCCCGCCGCTGGGCAAAAAAGTCATCCACCTGTTCAAGGCGACCAAGAGCTACGGCGATCGGGTGATCCTGCCGCCGCTCGACCTGGAGGTGGACCGCCGCGAGCGCATCGGCATCGTGGGCGCCAACGGTGTCGGCAAGACGACGCTGCTGCGCATGATGCTGGGCGAACTCGAGCCCGACGGAGGCCGCGTCGAAATCGGCAGCACGATCAAGTTCGCGACCATCGACCAGAAGCGCTCGGACCTCAACCCGAATCGCAGCGTCGTGCGCGAAATCGGCAACGGCAACACGTGGGTGATGGTCAATGACCGCCAGGTCCGCATCGAGCCGTTCCTTGCCGGATTCATGTTCCCGAGCGAGCTGTTCGACACACCTATCGCGAAGCTGAGCGGCGGCGAGCGCAACCGCGTGCTGCTGGCCAAGCTGCTGCTCAAGGGCGGCAACGTGCTGGTGCTCGACGAGCCGACCAATGACCTCGACCTGATGACGCTGCGCGTGCTGGAAGAAGCGCTGGTCGCCTTCGAGGGCACCGTCATCGTCGTTAGCCATGACCGTTGGTTCCTCGACCGCGTGGCCACCCGCATCGTCTATCTCGACGACAGCGGCGGCGTGCGGCTGCACCCCGGCTCGGTGAGTTCGCTCATCGAAACGATGAAGCGGGAACGCGCGGCGTCGAAACCGCGTCGCGGGAAGCGCCGCGACACGCGCACCGAGAAGCCCAAGTCGCGCAAGCTCTCCTGGAAAGAGCAAAAGGAGCTGGCCAAGCTGCCGGACAAGATCGCCGAGGGCGAGGCCGAGCTGACGACGCTCGACGCCGAAATGGGCGATCCCGCCTTCTATGGCAAACCCGATGCGCACGTGCGGCAGCGCACCGAGCGGCGCAAGAAGCTCACCCAGGATCTGGCCCGGCTCTACGCGCGCTGGGAAGCGTTGGAAGCCCTCGCGTAGCACCTCCGCGGAACAGCTCGGAGAACCGAGAAAGCGGCGTTAGAATCGGCGCCTCATGTCCACCGCCAACGAACTCTCCCGCGCCTACGAAACTCTCCACGTCGCCAAGGAAGCGTCCTTCTGGAACGCCTACATGGGGCTCAGCGACGACGCCGACGCGGCGCGCGCGGAACTCGACACGAACGAAAAAGCACTCGGCGCCTGGCTCCAGGATCCCGCGCAGCTTGCCACCGCACGCGAAGCGCTCGCGGCCTGCGACGATTCGGATCGCGTCGCGCTGGAGGGCTGGGTGGCGATGTTCGAAGCCAACGCGATCGACTCCGCGGAGGGTCGCGCGCTGGCGGCGCACATCATCGATCTGGAAGGCGCGTTGGCGCGCAGTCGCGGCAGCATGAACCTCGGCTACACGGATCCCGCCACGGGCGAGTTCGAGAAGTGCGGTTCGGTCAAGCTGGGCACGATGCTTACTTCGGAGAAGGATCCCGCGCTGCGCAAGGCGGCGTGGGAAGGGCTGCGCGCGATCGAGGACCATGTGCTCGCGAACGGCTATCTCGAGGTGGTGCGCCAGCGCAACAAGCTCGGCAAGATGCTGGGCGGCGAGGACTACTACGACTGGAAAGTCCGCCGCACCGAGGGCATGACCAAGCACGAGATCTTCGCGCTGCTCGACGACCTGATGGCGGGCACCGGGACGCGCCAGGAACAGGCGCTGGCCGAGTTGCGCGCCGAGAAGGGCGAAGACGCCACCAAGCCGTGGAACTTCCGCTATTCCATTTCCGGCGACGTCACCAAGGAGCAGGATCCCTACTTCCCGTTCACGCGCGCGCTCGATCGCTGGGGCAAGAGCTTTGCCGCGCTCAACGTGGACTACGCCGGCTCGACGATGGTGCTCGACCTCGTGGACCGCAAGGGCAAGTACGAAAACGGCTTTTGCCACATGCCGGTTCCCGCGTGGCGCGACGAGGGGACGTGGCGCCCGGCGCGCATCCACTTCACGGCCAACGCCATTCCCGGCATGATCGGCTCCGGCAAGCGCGCCACGGCGACGCTCTTCCACGAGGGCGGCCACGCGGCGCACTTTTCCAACGTCGATATGCCGGCGCCCTGCTTCAGCCAGGAGTTCGCCCCCACGTCGGTCGCGTTCGCCGAGGTGCAGAGCATGTTCCTCGACAGCATTCTGGAAGACGCCGACTGGCAGGAGCGCTACGCCCACACCGAGGCGGGCGAGCCGATGCCGCGCGAGTTGATCGAAAAGGGCATTCGCGCCGCACAGCGCGGCGAAGCAAGCACGCTGCGCAGCATGTGCGCCGTCTGCTATGCCGAGCGCGCCATCTACGAGATCCCCGATGCGGAGTTGACCGCCGAGCGCGTGCTCGAGGAGATCCGCGCCGTCGAGTTGCGCTGCCTCGGCGAAGAGGCGGGCCGCCCCGCGCTTTCGATTCCGCACCTGCTCGCCGGCGAAAGCAGCGCGTACTACCACGGCTACGTGCTGGCGCTGATGGGCGTGCACCAGACGCGCGAGTTCTTCCTCGAGCGCGACGGCCACCTGCTCGACAACCCCAAGATCGGCCCCGAGCTGAAGCGCGTCTATTGGAACCCGGGCAACTCCAAGCGCTTCCCCGACTTCATCCAGGAACTCACCGGCAACCCCGTT
>CBDURV010000367.1:0-4823 GCA_965369495.1 uncultured bacterium | reverse complement strand
AGGCCAAAAACACGGAACGGGCAGCTGGCTCTCCGCGCAGCATGACCGGATACGGCGCCGCGCAGGCGACCGGTTCGAGGCTCGCGGTGGATGTCGAAATTCGCGCCGTCAACGCGCGCAGCCTCAAGGTCTCCTACCGAACCCCTTCGCTGCTTTCGCCGCGCGAAGCGGACCTCGAGAAAATGGTGCGCGCCCGCGTCCGCCGCGGCACGCTGACCGTCTTCGTCCGCCTTCAACTCCTGCAGGCCGAAGACGTCATTCGTGTGCGTGCGCCGGTGATCGAGGGCCTCGCAAAGGCGCTCGAACCCCTGCGCAAGCGCGGCATCGTCGATGGACCGCTCACGCCGGCGGTGATCGCGTCGATTCCCGGAGCCCTTGAGACCGGTGCGGGCAGCGCCCTGCGCCCCGCCGACTGGCGCGTCGTGAAGGATGCGGTCGAACAGGCGCTGGACGCCCTCGATGCGATGCGCGGGCGCGAGGCGACACACCTGGTCAAGGACCTGCGGCGTATCACCAAGTCCATGCGCGCCACTCTCGCGGCCGTGCAGAAGCATGTGCCGAAGGCGCTGGCCGAACAGCAGCAGAAACTGCGTGACCGCGTCGATGCGCTGCTGGCCGACCGCGAGATCAAACTCGACGCGGCGACGCTGGCGCGCGAGGTGGCGCTCATCGCCGACCGCAGCGACATCGTCGAAGAGATCACGCGCCTGCGCGCGCACCTCGACGAGTTCGACAAGCTGCTGGCCCAGGACGGCGAGGTGGGACGCACGCTCGACTTCCTCAGCCAGGAGATGCTGCGCGAGGCCAACACGATGGGCTCCAAGAGCCAGAACATCGAACTCGCCAGGCGCGTCATCGCGCTCAAGGCAGACATCGACCGCTTAAAAGAACAGGCCGCCAACTTAGAGTAGGCCATGTCGAAGCTCGTGGTCGTCAGCGGTCCGTCGGGTGTGGGCAAGACGACGGTCTGCGATCTGCTCCTGCAGCGGGACGATTTCGAGCGGGTGGTCACCGCGACAACGCGCGCGCCGCGCACGGGCGAGCAGCACGGCGTCCACTACCACTTCCTCGACCCGCCCACCTTCGACCGCTGGATCGAGGAGGATCGCTTCCTCGAATGGGCCGAGGTCTTTGGCCGCCGCTATGGCTCGCCGCGCGCCCCCGCCGAGGAGATTCTCGCCCGCGGCCACTACGCGCTGCTCAACATCGACGTGCAGGGCGCGGCATCCGTGCGGAACACGGGCCTGCCGTCGCTGCGCGTCTTCCTACTGCCCCCCTCGACCGCGGAGTTGGAACGGCGCCTGCGCGGCCGCGGATCCGATTCCACCGAGGAAATCGACAAGCGCCTGCAGATCGCGCGCGATGAACTCGCCCAGCAACATGAGTTCGATCTCGCCGTCGTCAACGACGACGCCCAGCGCGCCGCCGACGAAATCGCCCTCGCCGCCGCGCACGACCGCTAAGTTGGAACCCCTCTGGCTGTCGTTCACGCTCGAGATCGGACTCCCGTAGAATCTGCGCCGCATGCGCAAGTTTCTCGGAATCCTCCTGGTCGCCCTCCTGCTCCCCGCCACCGTGCAGGCGCAGGACGGAGCGAAGAAGCTCACGAGCCCGCGACAGCTCTGGGAGCGCTTCTTAAAGCTCACCGATGACGCGGGCAAGGAGACCGACCAGGCCACCAAGGCCCGCCTCATGACCGAGGCCGGTCAGCTCTTCGACCTGAGCGACATCGAGCCCGCAAGCGTTCGGGACGAGCGCGGACGGCTCGCCGCGGCGCAATTGAGCGACTACCTCAACCGCACCAATCGGCCTTCCGCGCGGGACTTCGACAACCACGAGACCGGCAAGAAGCGGGACGTCTACAAGTCGGAAAAGGGCGACATCACCTGCGAACGGCAGGAAGACGAGTCCTGGATTTTCACGGCCGATACGCGCCGCGCCGTGGAGGGCTACTCCCAGGATGTCGCCGACCGCGAAGCGACCGGCGGCGCTGGCGAGTACCGCGACGCGACCACCTGGGTGCGCGACCTCTTCCCGCTGGCGATGCGCAAGCGGGCGGTGCTGCTCAGCTACTGGCAGTGGATCGCCCTCGGCGCCCTCGTGCTGATCGGCATCATCGCCTCGTTCCTGACGCAGATGATCATCCTGCTGTTCGCGCAGCGCATCGCCAAACGGCGCGGCGTGGAACTGCAGCGCGGCCGCAAAATGATGCGCCCGTTCGGCCTCATCGCCACCGGCACGATCTGGTTCATCGGGCTCAAGTACCTGCTGCTGGGCGAGACCGCCTACGCGGTGCTGATGAACACGGCGAGCTTCGTGTTGATGGTCGGCGTCGTCTGGTCCGCCAGCCGCATCATTGACTGGATCGCCGAGATCTTCGCTGGCATGGCGGAGCGCACGCGCAGCAAACTCGACGACATCCTCGTGCCGATGGTGCGCCGCGTGGTCAAGATCCTCGTGGTGATCCTCGGCATCGTCTGGATCGCCGAGAACATGGGGCAGGACATCGGCACGCTGCTGGCCGGCCTCGGCATCGGCGGCATCGCCATCGCGCTCGCCAGCCGCGACAGCGTCGAGAACTTCTTCGGTGCGATCACGATCCTCGCCGACCGCCCCTTCGAGGTGGGCGACTGGATCGTGATGGGCGACATCGAAGGCACCGTATCCAAGATCGGATTCCGCTCGACGCGCGTGCGCACCTTCTACAACTCGCTCATCACGTTTCCCAACGCGATGCTGATCCGCACTGCCGTCGACAACCTGGGGCGGCGCCTGTTCCGACGGCTGAAGCTGACGCTCGGCGTCACCTACGACACGCCGCCGGAAAAACTCGAGGCGTTCATCGAGGGCATTCGCGAACTCATTCGCCGCCATCCGCACACGCGCAAGGACTACTACCACGTCTACTTCCACAGCTACGGCGACAACTCGCTCAACGTCCTCGTTTACCTGTTTCTCGTCGTTCCCGACTGGGCCACGGAACTGCGCGAGCGGCAAAACCTGCTGATGGACATCCTGCGGCTGAGTCGCGAACTGAAAGTGGAGTTCGCCTTCCCCACGCGCACCATCCACATGCTCCAATCCGAGCCGGAGCACCCGGACGCGCCGACGGATGCACTCCAGGCGTGGCGTGTCGGTCAGGAGGCCGCGCAGTCGATCGTCGAGCAGCAGCGCGACCATCGCTCCACGGCGCCGGTGCAGATCGGACGCCGCCCCGACGCGGCACTCGATGACGACGGCGGAGAATAGGCTGGCCCAACTCGAGGAGCGCATGGAGCGCCTCGAGGCGGACACCGATCCCGACCCGCACGCGAAGGCGGAGCGGCTGGCGGCGCTCGAAGCCGACTACCTCGACGCCTATCCGGACATGTGCCGCGCCGATCCGGCGCTCGCTGCGAGCAGGGGCCACCCGGTGCTCGCCGAGGGCAGCCACTGGCGCGATCTCGCGCGCATTTCGGGCGCTCCCGAGGCGGCGCGCGAAGCCGACGACCTGATCGAACGGCTCATCGAGGGCGAGGCGCAGCGCTGGCTCGATAGGCATGGGGAGGGGCGCGGGGAACCGGATCCGGAACGCTGCTTCCGCGACGTGGCGGATGCGCGCGCCTTCGACCTCGAAGCGCTTAGCCGACGCGCCATGCGCGCTCCGCTCGCCGACGAACGACCGCCCCTGCGCGAACGCTACCTCGCCGCGCTCAAGCTGCACGAGCCGACCGAGAAGCAGCGGCGCGACTGGGTGACGGAACTGCTCGACCGCGCCAACGTGACCCGCACCAGTGCCGACGAGATGGAGCCGGGCCATGCGCAGGCGTGCCTCGCGCTGGTGCGCAACGATCTCGAATGGCACGCGCGCAATGCGGAACCGCGCGGCCGGCGCCGCAATCGCCTGCTACACGAGGTGCGCCGCCTGCGCGCCGAACGGCAGGAGCGCGACCTGTACGCGCGACTGGCGCGACGCTTCGGCGACGAGAGGCTGCGGCGCTGGGACCG
Organism: uncultured bacterium; assembly: GCA_965369495.1. Lineage (GTDB taxonomy): Bacteria > Planctomycetota > PLA2 > PLA2 > PLA2 > JBCDBY01. Next base: position 836 of record CBDURV010000367.1, on the reverse strand, counting down.
CGGCATCTTCTGGTTGGTGATGCTGGTGCTCGCGTTGCTTGCGTGGGAGATCGTCTACTACATCCGCATACCCGACGAGAGCGCATGGCCCGACGCGTGGAAGCGCAACGCGAACTGGATGCACTACCTCGACGCCGCGGCGTGCATCGTCTTCCTGTGGGACTTCTTCGTGCGGGTGCGTTTCGTGCGGGGCAAGGCACGCTGGATCACGCGCCACTTCGTCACCGACTTCATTCCATCGATTCCCTGGCTGCACGCGTTCCGTTTCATTCGCGGTATTCGTGTCCTGCGCCCCGCGCTGCGCGTCTACGGCTTCCTCACGCGCGGAACCGACAGCCTCGTGCGGCGCTACGGCGGCCTGCTCAACCGCAACGTGGTCTTGTATCCCACGCGCGAGGAGAGCCGCCGCGCCAAGAGCGAGCAGGACGGCCTGGGAACGAACGTGCGCGAGTTGCAGACGCGCCTCAATCGCCGCTGGGAACGGCTGCTCACGACATCGCTGCACGTCGATCGCGAGCAGATCGCGAAGGCGCGCGTGGCCGGCCTGGAGCAGGTGCGCGCGAGCGGCCTGGACATCGATCCCGTCACGGTTGATGGCGCGGGCGTCGCGCCCGAACTGACGGCCGACGAGATGCTCGACGGCCTCGCCACGCTCACGCCGGAACGGCTCGAAGCCAACGTGGGCCAGGACTTCATCGCCCGCGTTGCGCGCGGCGTGCGGCTGCTGTGCCTGCGCCCGCTGCGCTGGACGCCCTTCGTGCGCAAGTACGTGCCGCGCCTCGCCCCCGACATGACCGACGCCGAGGTGGTCGTCGCCGGTGCCAAGAGCTCAGCCA
>CBDURV010000366.1:0-4834 GCA_965369495.1 uncultured bacterium | reverse complement strand
GAACTCCACTTTTGCAGGGACTGCGGGATTTCGATCCCGATCAGCGACATCGAGGCGGGGCAAGCCAACCCGGCCCTTCCCGGTTGCGCCTACGCACGGGACAACTGCTCCAATCGTTCTTCCGCACCGGTCTCGGACGCGCCGGCCCCGGTCGTAGGCGGAGTCCGCACAGCAACGCGCGCGGCACCCGCCCGAGTCGATTCAGGCAAGGAAAGCGGGCTGCGCATCGTGGCCGCCATCGCCCTGCTCTACGTGGTGGGCGCCAGCACCTTCCTGCTCTTCCGGGATCTCTCCCGGCCGCCGGCCAAGGTGATGCTGCCGACCGACATCGCGATGCACCGCGATCTGCGCGACCTTGAGCGCAAGATCGACGCGGTGGACAAGGGAACGCGCGAAACGCTGGCCCAGATTCGGAGCGGCGACACGCTTCAGGCGAGCACGCTCGCCTCGTTGCGGATGCGCCTCAAGGAGCTGTCGGGGGCGCTTGAAAATGCCAACGTCGCCTCCGAGGCGCGCGACAAGGAACTCAATCGCGGGCTGCTCGCGCTGACCGAGGAGACGCTGGGGCTCAAGACCCCGATCGCCGACATTTTGACGCGCCTCGACGAAGGCGCAGTCGTGGTCGGCGGCGAACCGGCAGGAAACTCCGCCAAGAAGGATCCGGGCGCGACCAAGAAGGATCCCGCGACGAAGCCGAACACCGGGACGCCTCCGGTGGATCCCAAGGTTCGCAAGCAGGTGGACGCGTTCATTAAGCAGCTCACCGATCGGTCCGCCTCGGACCAGACGCGCTACAACGCCGCCGTGCAACTGGGCGACCTGGGCCACCCGTCCGCGGTGGATCCGCTGCTGGCGGCACTGCGGAAGGATCCGTACGACCTCGTGCGCCGCGCCGCGGCATTTTCGCTGGGCATGCTGGGCAAGCACTCCGTCGTCGCCATTCCGACGCTCATCGAGGGCGTGGCGAAGCAGGAGGAGTACGTCGGCTACATGTGCGCGCGGGCGCTGAGCGAAATCGCGAAGGCGACCCTCGGCCGCGCCGAGGAGTTCGGCTACGACCCGACCATGACCGCGCGCCAGCGCAAGGGCGTGATGGAGAAGTGGCAGGCGTGGTGGGATAAGAATCGGACTCTCATACAGCCGTCCGCCTCCCGCTAGCGGTCAGTCGCTGCTAAGCGCCCTTGGACATCGGCCTTGGGCTTTGAGCTCTGGGCTTTGCGGAGCGACCAGGCCGATTTCTTTGCGAGCGAACTGGTTTGGGGCCTCGATTGTCGTGGAGACGGCTCCGGGGCTGTCGAGGCCCCATTACGTTCGGTGCGCAAGTGGCTGGTCGGGTCGTGGCGCAGAGCTCAAAGCCCAAGGCCCAAAGCCGATTCCGAGAGCCCCTACGGTTTCGACTTCTCGCTCTCGCTCTTCCCCTTTTTCGGCTTCTCCTTTTTGGGGGGAGGAGCGCGGAGCTTTTTGAGGGCGAGGGCGAAGGAATCGGCGGGGCGCGTCTTGAGCAGTCGATCGAGGGCGGGGCTCGTTTCCGGTGACCCATCCTGGACTTGCAGGAACGCGAGAATGGTCAGGTTGTCGACCAGGCCGCGGCCGCGGGAGCCGCGCCCCTTCTTGTCGTTCATGCGGCGCGTGAAGCGTTTCTCGATCAGTCGCAGGTCGCGGTCGCTGCGCATCACCTTGCGCAGGTCGAGACGTAGGCTGCGCCGCGCCGGCATGCGCTCGTAGGCGAGCCGCAGCAGGTAGGCGCACGATCGGCTGTCGCGTCCCTCCGCGGCGATGGCGATGCCGGCGAACGCGGTGGGGACCGCTTGGCCCGGCGCCCGCACGAGACTCTCGGCGAAGGCGGCCCGCGCATCGGCGTAAAAGGCGGTGCGAAGGTAGCTCAGACCCAGTTCGAAGAACTCGTCGGCCTCCTCCGCGGCGGCCGGTTTGACGGGCGCCAGGAGTATGGCCAGCAGCAGGAAGAGCGTTACGCGCACGGAGCCATCCTACCCCGGAGCGGATGGTGCGCGGTCGGGATCTGCGACAGCCCCCCCGGTTCGCTATGATGCTGCCGGAATGACGACTCGCGTCGCCCTACTCGCGTCCGCCTTGGCGGTTGCCGGCTGCTCGGCGGAGACGAAGTATGTCTACCCCGGCGACCTGGCGAGCTCCAACTACATCCGCCGGACGCGGGCGGCGCAGGAGTTCGCGCAGCGGGCGGATCCTTCCGATGCGGAGGCCGGCTTTCCGCTGCTGATGGACGAGCGCATTTCCCTGCGCGCTTTGGGGCACATGACCCTGCGCGACCTCTCCGATGGAGAGGACTTTGGATATCGGGCCGACCTCGAAGAGGGCGATCGCGCGCGCGTGGCGCGCCGCTGGCAGCACTGGTGGTCCGTCTCCAGTCGCACCGGCACCGGCGCGGGGGGCGAGCGGTGAAGGCGGGCTGGCAGGGCATCCGGATCTCCGTCGAGGCCGATCCGCGCTACCTCGAATCGCTGCGCGCGGTCCTGACCGAGTCGACGGCGATCCTGGGCCTCGAGGACGAGGTCACCGGGAAGATCGTGCTGGCTGTCACCGAGGCGTGCGCCAACGTCATTCGCCACTGCTACTGCGACCGATCCGGCGAACGCATCGACGTGGAAATCCGCTTTCGACCCGGCGTGTTCGAGGTGCGCATTATCGACTACGGCGAGTTTGTCGATCCCACGCAGATGCAGGGACGCGAACTCGCGGACGTGAAGCCGGGCGGGCTGGGACTGCACTTCATCAACACCGTGATGGACGACGTCGAATACACGAAGAACGAGTGGGGCGGCACGACGCTGATCCTGCAGAAGCTGTTCGAGACTGCCGGCGGCGGCATGCCTGCGGCGAGCGGCGAGGTCGAGTTCCACGACGATGGAGACGGCGACGGGTTCTGAGAGCCCGAGGAGATATCGATGGCAATGAAGGTCACGCGCGAGGAAATCGGTAAGGACGTGCTGTTCGCAGTGGAGGGGAGCGTGGACATCGCGACTTCCCCCGAACTGCGCGGCGAACTGAGGCTGGCGGTTGAGCAGAAGCGGCCGCGCATCATCGTCGATCTGGCGGGCGTCACCTTCGTGGACTCGTCCGGGCTTGCCACGTTGATCGAGGCGCTGCAGGGAACCGGCCGCTATGACGGCAAGCTGGTCTTGTGCGCCCTCGGCTCCACGGTGCTCGGGGTGTTCCAGTTGGCCAATCTCGACAACATCTTCAAGATCACGGCAAGTCGCGAGGAGGCGCTCGCCAGCTAGCGGACGCGCATGACCGATCTTCTCGCCCAAGTGGGCCGCGGCGGTATCGCCGTCGGCTCATTCCTCGTCGATTTCGGGCGGCTCCTGCGGAGTTTTCTCTACTGGACCGTCATCGCGCCCTTCAAGGGCTACCCGATCCGCATGCACGAAGCGGCGCGGCAGAGCGTGCGTGTCGGCGTGCAGTCGATTCCCATCGTCTTTCTGGTGAACTTCTTCGTGGGCGCCACGCTCGCGTTCACCGTGGCCGAGATCCTCAATCTGTTCGGCGCCAACGCGTATACGGGCGCGGTCATGGGCGTCGGCTTCTGGCGCGAACTGGGGCCGCTGCTGACCGGCATCGTCATGGCGGGCTACGTGGGCGCGTCGCTGGCCGCGGAAATCGGCACCATGAAGGTAGGCGAGGAGATCATGGCGCTTGAGGCGTCGGCGCTCAACCCGGTGCGCTTCCTGGCGGTGCCGCGTCTGCTGGCGGTGCTGGCCATGGTTCCCGTGGTGACGCTTATGGGCACGGTGTTCGGCATCTACGGCGGCTACATCGTCTGCGTCGGCGTGCTGGGCCAGAACGCCTCCGTCTACTGGGATCAGATGATCGAGCCCATGGAGAACGTGGATATTCGGCTGGGCCTCATCAAGAGTTTCATCTTCGCCACCATCGTCGGCGTGACCGGCCTGGTGCAGGGATTCCGCGTGCGTGGCGGTGCGGAGGGTGTCGGCGCGGCGACAACGAACGCCGTCGTCTACTCGATCATCTTTATCATCGTGGCCGACCTGGCCGTTACGGCCTTGCACTACTTCGGATGACCGAAAACAACGATAAGTCCACCGATGCCACGTCGGCGCGCGGCGAGATCGTGATCGACTGCCAGGGCGTGAAGAAGTCCTATGGCGATCGCGAGATCCTGCACGGCATCGATCTCGTCGTGCGCAAGGGCGAGACGCTCGTCATCATGGGTGGCTCGGGCCACGGCAAGAGCACGCTGTTGCGCCTGATGATCGGGGCGGAGCGCGCCGACGCGGGCGAGGTGAGGCTCTTCGGGCAGGACATGAGCGTCAACGACGAACAGGCGCTCTATCCGATCAAGAAGCGTTTCGGCGTGCTGTTCCAGTCTTCGGCGCTGTACGGGTCGATGACCGTGGGCGAGAACATCTCGCTGCCGCTCGAGGAGCACACCGACCTCGATCGCAAGATCATCGACATCATCGTCAAGCTCAAGCTGGAGCAGGTCGGCCTGCGCAAGTGCGAGAATCTCATGCCCTCCGAACTGTCGGGCGGCATGCGCAAGCGGGTCGGACTGGCGCGCGCGATCGCCCTCGACCCGGAAATTATCTTCTACGACGAGCCGGGTGCGGGTCTCGACCCGGTGGTGCTGTCGCAGATCGACCAGTTGATCATCGGGCTAAGCGACAAGCTCGGCGTGGCGTCGATCGTCGTGACGCACGAGATGTCGTCGGCGTTCCGGATCGCCGACCGCATGGTGCTGCTCTACAACGGCAGAATCATCGCGGATGGCACGCCGGAGGAGATGCGCCGCAACAGCGCCGTTGACGCGTTCGTCAATGGCCGCTCGGACGGC
>CBDURV010000365.1:0-4838 GCA_965369495.1 uncultured bacterium | reverse complement strand
TGCAAGCGGCAGAAACATGCAGAACCGGCTCTCGGCCGAGCAAAGGCGAGGCGCTGGCATGCATCGCGGATCACTTCGTCGCCGTCTGGGACAGGCATCTCGAACTGGATCCCCAGAAAAAGCGTGTGCCGCGGCGACGAGAGACCGTTTTCGCGCGCCATGATGGACTGTGCGCCGTACCCGGCTGCTCGCAAGCGGCGCAACACGAGCATCACATCAAGTTCCGTTCGCAGGGCGGGACCGACGAACTCACGAACCTCATCGCGCTGTGCGCAACCCACCACCTGCGCTGTGTGCACACGAATCGTCTCACCGTGCGCGGTCGTGCGGGCGAACGGATCGAATGGCATTTCGTCGCCACCGGGGAGCAGTGGACGACAATCGGGAACGACAGGATCCGCAGGAGTGTCCGCAGGAGTGTCCGCAGGAGTGTCCGAAGGAATGTCCGAAAGGAATGTCCGAAAGGAGGTAGCGGAACAGGCGACGAGAACGCCGGGGTGAACGCCGAAATGGAAGCGACCAACAAATGACCACCAGCGCCCGCAGCGACACCGAAAGCCATGACCGGCGCGAACAGCACCTCACTCGGGCAATCCAAGAAATCCGCGCCCGCAGCGACGCCGAAAGCCATGACCGGCGCGAACCGTGCCTCACTCGGGCGATCCTGAAATCACCACGCAGCGACACCGAAAGCCGGGGCCGGCGCTAAGCGCGCCTCCCGCCGGCAATCTAAGAAACATCCCTGCTACGCGAACATCTCGCCTTTGAGCTGCTCCGCCCACTTGGCGAGGCGGTCATCGGTCAGGTCCGCGTCGTTGTCGTTGTCCAGGGCCAGCCCGATGAAGTTCGTGCCGTTGTCGCACAGCGACCGCGACATCTCGAACTCGTAGCCGTCCACGGGGACCTTGCCGACGAGCTTGGCGCCCTTTTGCAGCATGGGTGCGAAGACCATGCCCATGGCATCGACGAATGTGTCGGGATAGCCGGCCGCGTCTCCCATGCCCCAAAAGGCGATGGTCTTGCCGCTCCAGTCCTTCTCCGGCAGCACCTCGGCCTTGTCGCCCCAGTCGTACTGCAACTCGCCAATGTCCCATGTGGACACGCCGAGAATCAGCTTGTCGTACTCAAGGAGCTTGTCCACCTCGATCTCGGCGATGTTATGCACGTCATCGACGAGGTCGCCCAGAAGTTCCTTGAGATCGTCGGCCACGGTTTGGCCGACACCGGTGTTGCTGCCGTAAACGATTGCGGTCGCCATGTATCGAATTTCTCCTGGCCCACATTATTCACACGCGGGTCAAGGAGGCGAGGGCTCTAGTCTGCATTATTCATGAGGCGTGGGCGCATCGGGAGCAGATCTCTCGGTAGTGAACTGCTGGGCGCGGCGGGGCGCGCTTTTCGAACGACGGCGTGCCCTTCCGGGCAAGGACAGGTCGGCTGGGCGAGGACAGATCGTCGAGATCAAAGAGAGAGTCCGAAGGCGACCCGGAGGGGTCGTCGAGGACGAACGATGCCAAACTCGGGAAACACAGCTCGGCGATCTGGTCCGGCCAGAAACCGCGCCTCGTGAATAATGCGGGCTAGAAACTATCGTCGCTCATGACGTCGCGGAGTTCGAGCTGCTGCGAGTCGTTCAGGTGGCGGGCCATCTTCACTTCCGGCAGGTGGAACTCCACCACCGGCCTAGCGCGCTTCCGCATGAGCTTGAAGAGCACGGCGAACATGAAGAAGAGCAGCACCAGCGCGCCGCCGAGGATCAGCAACTTGTTCCGCCTCTCCGGATCGAGCAATTGCGCGGCGAAAAGGGTCGGCTCCACCACGATGTCGAACCGTAGCGGGCGCACGCCCCGCGTGTTGACGACTGCGTCGCCCAGTTCCAGTTCCAGCACCGAGGGGTACGTGCCGGCGTCCGCATGCACGATATCCACGGGGATCTTGATCCGCTGGCGTTCGCCCGTCAGCTGGATACTGTCAACGACCGCGGCGATCTGAGTGCCGGGCGACAGGCTTCCGAAGCTCGCCTTCAGGTCGAGCAGCCGCCCTTTCAGGTCCGGGCTCGACTCGATCACGAGCGTGCCGGAGATCAGCGTGTCGCCCGCGGGCAGGGGCGCAGGCGGGCGCCAGTCGATGACGCGCAAGAAGCTCTCGCGCACTGTCCAGCGAAAGATCACCTTGCCCTCGGAGCGCCGCACGCCCGCACGAACGGAAGACACGCGAAACGCCGCGCTGCTTTCGCCCGGCGTCGTGGCCGAAGTCCGGATGTTCAGGTTGAGCGTCTGTGCGCCTTCGCGGAGGCGGATCCCCTTGGGCACGATCCCGATGTTGCGCGAGATCGGCTCGAGTTCGATCAGCGTGCCGTGGTGTACGCGCGGCACGTTGATCGGCACCGACGTGGCGATGCGCTCCGCCTGGGTCTGATAGACGACGCCCATGTCATGCTCGAGCACGAACCCAACGGGCGGCGCCTTGACCACCTCGAACTCGAGCGGGATCACCGTGGGAGAGATCCGGATATCGCCCGACGCGGCGAACCGCAATTCGGTGCTGCGCGTGCCGGGAGCCATCGAACTGTCCGCATGCAGACGGATCTCCAGAACCGTCTCGCCGACAAGCCGAAACCTGCGCAGGAGTTCGATCTCGAGCCCCTCCGGGAGTTCAGCCAAGATCACCTCGACGCGCGCGCCCGCCTCGACCGCACCGATATCGGGGCGCAGCGTCAGGCGGGTAACGACGTCGGAGCCAGCCACGAGCGGCGGCGCCACCAGGCTCTGTTCGAGAATCGTCACGGCACCGCGACCAACTCTGTAGCGAACGACCATCTCGCGGCGCCTCACGCGCATGCCACCACGCGGACGCAGGACGATGCGGCTCTCGTAGTTGCCCGGCTTCGCCCCACCATGCACAGTGAGTTCGACCCGTACCTTCGTATGCTCGTCCATGCGCACGACGGCAGGAGTCACCTTGAGACCCACGTCGGGCGGCACGTCGGCCACTTCGAACGCGAGCTCCGACTTGCGCCTGCGAGCCTCCGCGTTGGCAACCAGATCGAACTCGCGCGTCACCGTGGAGCCGCGATCGACCCGTCCGAGCTCGAACCGAGGATCGGCGAATGCCACCGAGGCTCCGGACGCACCGACGAGCACCGCGACGCGCGATCCGATCACCCATGTGGGTGACTTGCCCGCCGCGTCGAACCGCAGCCACGCGCCGGCGTAGCCACCCGGGTTGCGCGCGTAGCCGGAGATCTGCATCCTGACCTCTTCCTGGCCATCGCGCAGCTCCACCTGGGCCGGCATGACAGTCAGGGTCGCACGGCTTCCGGACGCGCCCGCGCGCGCGGCGATGACGGTGCCGCGCGCACCGGACACGGCGACCCTGACCTTGCGCTTCCACTGACCTGTGTAGTTTCCTGCGCCCAGTTCGACGAAAGCGGTATCGACACGGACCGTCTTCCAGCGCGTCTTCTTGCCACCCTGGAGCGAAAGCGCCGAGCCTGCACCACGATCGGCGACGAACCGGCGCAACGCTTCGTCGCCCTTGCCGAAGTAGCCGTACCAGAGTGTCCAGTCGCGCCCGACAGCCATGCCCGGCCCGTCGTGGCGCGTCAAGCGTCGCGCGATCGGCTCATTCGATTCGAAGTCGGGCACCCTGCGGCTCCCGTACGACACCACAACGATGCGGCGATCGTGCGTGGGGCGGCGGCCCTGGAAATTGGACAACTGCTGCACGGCGCGCTCCAGCGCTGTGTAGAGGAAGCGGTGTTGATCGACCGGGCGCGCCTTCTCGATCGCGGTGCGCAACAGGGCACGAGACCTCGATACGCCCCCGGCATCGAGCGGAACGCGCAGGACGAGCGGTGTGTGGACTCCTTCGCCGAACGCCATATACGCGACCTGGGCGCCGGGACGAACCACGCGCGGGACGAGATCGAGCAACAGCTTTCGCGCTGGTTCGAACGCCCCCTTCCTGTCCATCTCGCGGCTCACGTCGAGCAACAGGACGGCGTCGATTGTCGACTCGTCCGCGTGTGCGGTCGCGGCTCCCAACCCCATCAACAGGGCGAGCGCGATCCGATGACACCAGTTCCTCAGGACGTACATGATTCCTCCGCACAGACCCACTCACGGCGGGACCGTTACGTCCGTATCGACCGGCGCGGATTCGTGACTTGAGACGTGCTTGCGAATACCGCTAGGGATTTGTTCGGTACGCGAGGTCGGCGGAGGGGTCAGGACAACCCACAGGTCAAAAACGGCGGCGGCCCCGGAATGGGGGGAAGGGTTCGGCACCGGCGGCCGCCGCGCAGGGGTATCTGGTGCATCGGCACGCAAACCGACGCTACACATACATATTGAGTGGTCACCGAGACCCCTGCCATAGGGCGGTTTGCGCATTTCCCCTAACACGGACCAACCTGAGACGCGGGCTACGCCAGCGAAAGAAGCGCTTCGCTGACGAGAGCGGGGTCGTAGCGCTGGATCCCCGCGCACTCCTGCGAGAGGGGCAGGCGGAGAGCCTCGAACCCACCCATCGTGAGGCGCATGTCGAGCAGCGAGCCGACCTCGACCTTGGCGTAGAGATCGTCGACGCGGTCGAGAACGACCGTGTTGAGAATTCGGTCCACGGGCGTGTCCGCACCGGCGTCGCATCGAACGGCATGCACGATTCGATGGACGCAGTCCTCGACCCCCATGCCCACCTGCTCGGGATCCTTGCCGGCGTTGGGCAGGAATATCTTGGGAGCCGGCGAGGCCGCGATGGCTCGGCCGATCCCGCGCGGCAGAAGATTGCACAGCACGCTCGTGAAGAAGCTGCCCATCGGGTAGACGATCATGTCC
>CBDURV010000364.1:0-4895 GCA_965369495.1 uncultured bacterium | reverse complement strand
GCGCGCGACTGTCGCCCCCACGCTGAGTTTGCGAACGCGGCGCAGGGAAACCGCCTCCATGACCGCCGCCATGCCCTGGCCCTTGCGCCAGCGGCCCAGCCCGTAAACCAGTGCCGAGGCAGCGCACGCGCCGAGGAACGGGATCATGACGCGCTGCCACCACTCGAGGCGGTTCGCGGCGTCGAGCAGATTGCCCTCGCCGACGATGAACCACTGCAACCCGCGGCTAATGAGTTGGTAAGTGGTCCCAATTAACCCACCAATCACCCCCACGCCCGCCGCGAAGAAGAAGGTCTTGGGCGACAAGGCCCAGGGCACGCGCCGTTCGTCCGCCATCCCGAAGCGCCGACCCTAACGTGCGAGGGGGACCGCGTCTATGGCGGCCCGTTCCGTGGGCGGTTCCGTAGGCTCGGCAGCGATCTTCGGCTACCGTTATGGCATGGGCGAACTCATCTCAATTCAGATGGACGACAAGTTGGTCGATATCCTTCGGAAGAACCGGCGGCTCATCATTCGGATCGTGGAGCCGGGCGCCCCCGCGCAGGGTGCGGCGCGCGTTTCTCGTGAGCCGAACCCGGGAACGCACATGGCCAATCTGATCGAATGGGCTCGCGAGCATGGGGCCCCGTTCCGCACGACCGCCGTCGCCAAAGCGCTCAAGTTGACCAAGCGGCACGCATCGGTGCTGCTCGTCAACGCGGTGCAGGAATCGTACGGAATCGTGCGCCTCTCCCACGGCGTCTACACCTACCGGGGCTAGCACGTGCAACAGATCCTCAGCGAACTCGGCCTCGCGGAAGTCAACGCGGGCGCTTGGACAGGTAATTCCATGGAAGGGGGCGCGGGGGCGCTACTTGAGTCGCGCAGCCCGCACGACGGGACACTGCTCGGTTCGGTGCGTGTCGCCGGCGACGACCAGTACGAGACGGTAGTTGCCGCCGCGCAGACCGCGTTCGCCCAGTGGCGCATGGTGCCGGCGCCGAAGCGCGGGGAGATCGTGCGCCAGATCGGCGACGCGCTGCGCGCCAAGAAGGAGGCGCTGGGCGAACTTGTCACGCTCGAGATGGGCAAGATCCGCGCCGAGGGCCTGGGCGAAGTGCAGGAGATGATCGACATCTGCGATTTCGCGGTCGGTCTTTCGCGGCAGCTGTACGGGCTGACGATGCACTCCGAGCGCCCGCAGCACCGCATGTACGAGCAGTGGCATCCGCTCGGAATCGTCGGCGTGATTTCCGCGTTCAACTTCCCCGTCGCGGTCTGGGCCTGGAACGCGGCACTGGCATGGGTGTGCGGCAACGTCTGCATCTGGAAGCCGTCGGAGAAGACACCGCTCACTGCCATCGCCTGCCAGAAGATCGTGCAGGAGGTCTTCGTTCGCAACGGCTTCGATGCCGGAGTCTCCGGGCTGATCATCGGCGACGGACCCGAGCACGGCATGCGCATGGCCGCCGACCGACGCATCGCACTCCTTTCCGCCACCGGTTCCACCCGCATGGGTCGCTCGGTGGGGGAGACGGTCGGCGCTCGCCTGGGCAAGAGCCTGCTCGAACTCGGCGGCAACAACGCGATGGTGGTGACGGAGAACGCCGATCTCGACATGGCGCTGCGCGCGATCGCGTTCGGCGCGCTCGGCACCGCGGGCCAGCGTTGCACGACGACGCGCCGCGTGCTGATCCAGGAGAGCGTCTACGACGAACTCAAGTCGAAGTTGGTACCCGTCTGGGAGTCGGCGCGCATTGGCGACCCGCTGCTTGAGAACACGCTCGTCGGCCCGCTCATCGATGAGGCGTCGGTCGAGAACGTGCAGCGCTCCATCGCGACGGTGCGGGAACAGGGCGGCACGATCCTGTGCGGCGGCGAGAAGCTGGACGGCTGCTACATGAAGCCCGCGCTGGCCGAGGTGACCGCCGACATGCCGATCGTCAAGGACGAGACCTTCGGCCCGCTGCTCTACCTGATCCGGTACGGCACCCTCGACGAGGCGATCGCGATGCACAACGACGTGCCGCAGGGCTTGTCGTCCGCGATCTTCACGCGCGACATGCAGGAGGCTGAGAGGTTCCTCTCGCATTGCGGCAGCGACTGCGGCATCGCGAACGTCAATATCGGCACGAGCGGCGCCGAAATCGGCGGCGCCTTCGGCGGCGAAAAAGACACCGGCGGCGGCCGCGAAAGCGGCAGCGACGCCTGGAAGACCTACATGCGCCGCCAGACCAACACCATCAACTGGTCAAGCGAGCTACCCCTCTCGCAGGGGATTTCCTTCGACGTCTGAGGATCCTGACCCGCCCCCGCCGATCTGTTCAGTAATATCGACCTTTCGGAACGTGGGCTGGGGGAAACCCCGACAAGTATCGGGTTTTCGCCGATCGGCACGCGCTTTGGATTAGGAAGCGTGGATGGAGACTGCTGTGCGCCAACTTCCCCTCTTTGGGGATATCCCTACGTCGAGCCTGGCCCGGTTTGCGGCTGAGCAGCGACCGATCCTCGTTGTCGTCTCCGACACGGAGGAGGAGTGGGATTGGAGTGCGCGGCCGCCCTTCGACCGGGCGCGCACATCGGTGCGGGCCATGGCACACGTGCATCGCGGCCAAGAGATCTTCGATTCATTCGGAATCCGCCCCTGCTACGTGATCGACTACCCGGTTGTCTCGCAGGCGACGGGCTACGAGCCGCTGCTTGAGATCCACGGGGATGGTCGCTGCGAAATTGGCGCGCACCTCCATCCGTGGGTCAATCCGCCCCACGAGGAGCAGGTCTGCGTCCGGAACTCATTCGCCGGCAACCTGTCACCCCACCTCGAGGAGGAGAAGCTGCGCGTGCTCAACGAGCGCATCGGCGAGGTCTTCGGCGCCCCCGCGACGACCTACAAGGCGGGCCGCTACGGAATCGGGCGCAACACGGCCGGGATTCTCGAGCGGCTCGGATTTCGCGTCGATCTGAGTGTCCAGCCGCCCTTCGACTACCGCGACCAGGAGGGGCCGGACTTCTCGCGGCACCCGACCCGACCGTTCTGGTTCGGTGGCGAGCGCCGCATGCTCTGCGTGCCTTCGACCGGGGCGCTTGTGGGCTATCTGGGCGGACTGCGCGAGCCGATCTACCGGGCCGCCCACCACCCGCTGCTCTACAAGATGCGCATGCCGGGCATCCTGTCGCGCACGGGAGCCGTCGAGCGGCTGCGGCTATCCAACGAAAACTACACTCCGGCGGAGAACATCCGGCTCACGCGTTGGCTGCATGCGCGCGGCGAGCGGGTTTTCGTTTTCTCCTACCACAGCCCGTCGCTTGAGGCGGGTCACAGCCCGTATGTGCGAACCGAGGCCGATCTGGCTAAGTTCCTCGACGGGTTCCGACGATACTTCGATTTCTTCTTCGGCGAGTTCGGGGGGGTGACGATGACACCCACGGAACTGCGCGATCAATTGGCGAAAGGGACAGCATGAGGGCAATCGGCATTTCGCCGCTCGACAAGGATGCGACGGCGTCGGTGGTGGAGGATGGGCGCATTCTCTTCGCCGCGGGCGAGGAGCGATTCTCCCGTCAGAAGCAGCACGCGGGTTTCCCGTACCAGTCCCTGGAAAAGGCGCTGGAGGTCACGGGCACGCGTCCCGAAGACGTCGAGGAAGTCTGCTACCCCTTCCTGAATTGGGAAGGTGAGGTCGCGGCACTCGACAAGTACCTCGCCGAGGACAGCGAGCTGTTGCACGCCCTCGACTGCCCGCAAATGCGCCGGCTGCTGGCCGAGGCGGACCGCAAGGCGCCGCAGCGCACCGGTGCCGTACATGGCCTGCCCGATCCGGAGTTCGTCTTCGCCAAGGGCGGGCTGAAAAAGATCGCCTACCGCCTGCTCTCGGTCAACTCGACCCTCTCGCGCCAGGCGAGCAGGTACCTCCTGTCGCGCTTTCGCCGCGGTATGCAGGAGGCACACCAGCATTGGCAGCGCGATCTCGACGCGGGGCTCGCGAAGTTCGGTCTGACCGACAAGCTCGTGCGCGACGAGCACCACCTCAGCCACGCGGCCAATGCGTACTTGAACAGTGGGTTTGCGCGCGCGCTGATCGTCACCGTCGATGGCTACGGCACCGGACTCGCCGGCTCCATCAGCCTCGGCGAGGGCGGTTCCATCAAGCGCCTCTCCAACATCCCCTACCCCAACTCGCTCGGTACCTTCTACGAGAGCGTGACCGCCGCGTTGGGCTATAACCCGAGCCGCCACGCCGGCAAGATCGTCGGCCTCGCGGCGTACGGCGATCCCACCCGCATCGCGCCCGCCCTCGCGCAGCGCTTCACGGAGAAGGACGGCGACTTCCGCATTCACCAGGCCGAGAACTACTACTACGCCCGCCACCTCGCGACGCGCTATCCGATGATCGACGTCGCCGCCGCCTACCAGAAGGTGCTCGAGGACGTGGTGCAGAAGTGGGTTGGGCACTGGATCGCGGAGACCGGTTGCGACGCGGTCGTGCTCTCCGGCGGCGTCACCGCCAACGTCAAGATGAACCAACGCATCTTCGAGGTCGATGGTGTCGAGCGTATCTTCGTCTACCCCAACATGGGCGACGGCGGCTGCGGCGCCGGCCTTGCCGTGATGCGCACGCACACCGGCGAGACGACCAAGCCGTTCGAGTCCGCCTATCTCGGCCCGGAATACAGCGACGCGGAGATCCGCAAGGCGCTCGAGGCCAACAGTCTGCAGTTCGACGCCCCCAAGCACCTCGCCGCCGAGGTGGCGAAGCACATCGAGGCGGGCGAAGTGGTCGCGCGTTTCGACGGGCGCATGGAATACGGCCCGCGCGCGCTCGGCAACCGGACGATCATGTATCACGCACGCGAGCCCGAGGTGAACCAGTGGCTCAACAAGCGGCTCGGCCGCACGGAGTTCATGCCGTTCGCGC
>CBDURV010000363.1:0-4902 GCA_965369495.1 uncultured bacterium | reverse complement strand
CTAACGCCGCTTGCGCCGTTTCCGACGGCCCTTCTGGAGCGGGTTGGCTACCAGCGGGTCGTTCTCGTAGGCCGCGAGTAGCGCCACTGCAGCGGCCGTGTCGGCGCGATGGCGCGGATCGTGGGCGAGCAGGCGCCCGACAACAGCGTACGCGCGATCGCGCAGGTAGGGGCGCACGTCCTTGAGCGGCGCGACCTCGCCGGCGGCGTGCGCCGCGCGCGCTTCGGCGGACGTGCCCTGCACCGGCGGCACGCCCGCCAGCATGCGGTAGAGCAACGCCCCGAGCGCGTAGACGTTGGCCTTGGTCGTGACGTGGCCAAGATCCGAACGGGTCAACTCCGGGGCGCAGTAGAGCCCGCTCTGCACCTTGGCGCCCTGAAACGACAACGCCTCCTCGATGCGGCGCACATACCGGAACGTGATCAGTTTGGGGGCGGCGGGGCGCGGCAGGAGGATGTTCTCGGGCCGGACGTTCTTGTAGATCAGTCCGCGGCTTCCGAGATAGTCGAGGCCGCGTGCGATACCGAGCACGATGCGGACGGCGCGTCGCTCCTCGACCGGTTCATTGCCGCGCAGCGCCTCGCTGAGCTTGGGCTCCGCCATGGACTCGGTTACGAACCAGGGGCGGTCGTTGAAATCGCCCAGGTCGATGGTGAGCAGCACGTTCGGCTGCTCGATACCGGTGACGATGTCGCGCTCCTCGAGGAACAGGCGCCGCGCCGCATCGTTGGCGACGTAACTCGCCTTGAGGATCTTGAGCGTGACGGGACGGTCGAGGCGCGTCTGGACGGCGCGATAAAGGATGCCCGTCTTGTCCTGCGCGAACGCGGCGCCGACTTCGTATCCCTCGGGGGCAGTCAATGATGCGGCGTTCAACGACTCGTGGATCCGGCCCCGTCCGGGAGCTGCGCAAGCGCATCGATCTTGCCGACGCGGCGGGCGTGGCGACCACCCTCGAATTCGGTCGCGAGCCAGAGGTCGGTCAATTCGCGCGCGTGCTTGGGATCGAGAACACGCGCGCCCATCGCCAGCACGTTGGCGTCGTTGTGCTCGCGTGACATCTGCGCCCCGAACCGGTCGTGGACCAGTGCGGCGCGGATGCCGGGCACCTTGTTCGCGGCCATGCTGATGCCGATTCCGGTGCCGCAGACGATGACCCCGCGTTCCGCGTCGCCCGCTGACACCGTGCGCCCGACCGCCGCGCCGAACTCGGGATAGTCCACCGACTCCGGGCCGTCGCAGCCGCAGTCCACGATTTCGTGCCCCGCCGCCTCGAGGTGGGCGCGGAGGTACTGCTTCAACTCGTAGCCGGCATGGTCGGACCCCATCGCGATGCGCATGACGTCATTCTAGCGCCCCGCACCCGCAGGCTAAATGTATGTCGGCGCGAGTTCCTCGGCCCTTCTGCGGCAGAGCTTCTCGATTTGGCGCGCCGTCTTGCGGTAGAAGCGCATCGAGCGACGAAACGGGTCCGCCACGTCGCCCCCCTCCGGATCGAGCAGCTGGAGCGCCTCCGGCCGATCCTGGAAGTAGGTTTCGAGCGCATCGACATGCGCCTTGGACATGCACCAAACGCGGTGCGCCGTCCCCAGCTGCTCGAGCGAGTAGGGCTGGCTGCGGTGGGGCTGGAGGTCGTATCCCAGCTCCCCCGCCGACTTGATCGCCTCGTCGGTCGCCTCGGCGTCGGTCCACCCATGCGTTCCGCAGGACGAAAAGACGAACGCCCGTTCCGGTAGCTGCACCGGATCGCAACCAATCCGGTCCGCGGTGATGTCACGCAGCATGTATTCCGCCGTGGGGCTGCGGCAGATGTTGCCGGTGCAGACGAGCACGATCCGTTCGATTGCCGCCGCGGCCACCTCCGCTTCCGGGATCGCGCCCTCGCGCAGGATCTCGAAACTCGGCCCATCGCAGGCGACCACCGTCGAAGCGACGCCGCCCTCCGCACGACCGGCGTCGAGCAGCAGATCGACCCCTTCCCCGAAAGCGCGCAGAATGCCGGCCGAATTGAGCGCCGCCGGTTCGCCGCTCTTGTTCGCGCTGGTCTGCAGCAGCGGGCTGCCGAATTGGCGCGCCAGCGCGCGGGCGAGAGGCACCGACGGCAGTCGCAAACCGATCCGGCCCCTGCGCGATCCGGGCACCACCAGCGTGAGCGGGCCGGGCCAGAAGGCTTCCGCGAGGCGCCGGGCCGAAGGCGGCAGGCGCGGGGTCAAAACGCTCGCCTGCTCGATGTCTCCGAGCAGGTATGCGCACGACTTGGCGGCATCGCGCCCCTTGAGTTCGTAGAGGCGCTTGACCGCCTCGGCGTTGCCGGGGTCCACGCACAGCCCGTAGACGGTCTCGGTGGGAAATGCCACCACGCCGCCGGCCTGCAGAACCTCCAAGGCACTCCGCAGGGAGCGCCCTTCGGTTTTCCTCGGAGAGATCCGGAATGCGCGCACCCGGGAAGTTATACCGCCCGCGTCGAACAGGGGACGGGTGGTGGGGCCTGCGGTAGGTTATGAAACTGAAATCATGCTGTTGGTCGGGTTCTTCACGGGTCTGGAGCAGGGCCTGCTCTACACCACGCTGGGCATATTCGGCGCGGCGACCTTCGTGGCAATTCGCGTTGCGACCGGAAAACGGCTGGGGCGCGGCCTGCGACCGATGCTGATGGCCGGCATGATCGCGCTCACCGCGCTGATTGTCGTGCTCACCGTGCGCACCGGCCATCTGCCCGTCACCTCGCGCGCGGGCGTCCTGCTGCTTGCCGCCTGGTGCGTGGGCACCGCGACCACCCTGCTGGATCTGCGTCTGCGCAGGGAAATCCTGCTGCTCGTCACCGCGCCGACCATGGCGATCCTGCTGGTCTTCACCCTACTGCTCGTGCTGCGGCCGGTTGCCCAGGGCAGCGGGACGATGCACCCCGGCGTGATCGTGCACATCGTGCTGGCGATCCTCGGTGTGGCTGCGTTCACATTCGCCGCCGGCGTCGGAGCCTATTACCTGTGGCAGATCCGCCAGCTCAAGCGGAATCCGAAGCTGGCACTGGCGCAGCGCGTGCCCCCGCTCGAATTTCTCGACCGGCTCAACTTCGGCGCCGCCGCGATCGGCTTTCCGCTGCTCGCCTTGAGTGTGCTGGGTGTGTGGCTCTTTTCCAGCCGCATGCTCGAAAACATGAGCGGCTGGATGCGCGATCCTACTGTGGTGGTGACGCTGGGCGGGCTGGCGATCTACGTTGTGCTGTTCGCGGCGCGCGGATTCGCCGGCTGGCGCGGTCGGCGCATCGCGTGGCTCTCGGTCGCGGGCTTCGTCATCATCGTCGTCGGCCTCGTCGTGGCCGCCTACTGCACCAGCACCGGAGTGATGCACACCTCGTGAACCGCTTCAGCGTGGTGGGTCTCTCGCACAAGAGCGCGCCGACGGCGGTGAGGGAGAAGCTCCAGGCCGCCGAGCACGAAGCGGTCCTCGAGGCTGCGCGCGGGCTCGCACCGGAGGTCGTCGTCGTCTCGACCTGCAACCGCTTCGAGATCTACGCGCACGCCGCCGGCGACCCGGCCGAAACGCTCGATTGGCTCGCGGAACGCGCGGACCTCGATGCGAAGACGCTCCGCGAACACGCATTCGTGCTGCAGGGCCGCAACGCGTGCAAGCACCTCTTCTTCGTCTGCGCGTCACTCGACAGCCTCGTGGTGGGCGAAACGCAGATTCGCGGGCAGGTCAAGCGCGCCTACAAGGCGGCGCAGGACGCGGGAACGGTCGGTCCCTATCTCAATCGCCTGTTCCAGTCCGCGCTGCGCGTCAGCAAGGAGATCGCGGAAACCACGGGCGTGGGTCGCGGCACGGTATCGGTCGCGGGGGCGGCTTCCGATCTGGCCGAGCGCATTTTCGGCAATCTCGAAACCGCGCGCGTGCTGGTTCTCGGTGCGGGTGAAACCGCCGACCTGCTCGTGCACCACTTGCGCGGGCGGGGCGTGAGCCAGTTCTGCATTCTCAACCGCACGGCCGAGCACGCGCGCCAACTTGCCGAACGCTGTGGCGGCGAAAGCGGCGGACTCGACGAGATGAGTGCGCGCCTGCGCGAGGCGGACATCGTGGCCGCGGCGGTGGGTGGAACGAAGCCCCTGCTAAGTCGTGCGGTGATGCGAGAAGCGGTGCGCGCCCGGCGCGGGCGCCCGATGGTGGCGCTGGACATCGCGGTGCCGCGCGCCATCGACCCGTCGGTGGACAGCCTCGACAACGTCTATCGCTACGACATGGACGCGCTCTCCGAGGTGACGCAGGACGCCCTGCGTAAGCGTCGGCGCGACTTCCTGCAGTGCTGCAACCTGATTGACGGAGCGGTGCTGCGACTGGAGGCAGGCGCGCGGGCGGGCGAGGCGGCCCCCACCATCGTGGCGGTGGAGCGCTCCTACCGGGAAGCCGCGCAGACCACCATCGACGAGATCCGACGCAAGATCCCGGAGCTCGACGCCCACGGCCATGACGCGGTTCAGCGCAGCATCCAGCGCCTCGTGGGGCGCCTGCTGCACCTGCCGGTGCGCGCGCTGCGAGACGGCGACGAGCACGCCCGCGAAACGCTGCGACGCGCATTCGTTCCGCCCGATGACGAGGGCGGAGCGGACGACCGATGAGCGGACTGCTGCTGGTGGTGGCCGGCGACGCGGACGAGCGACGCGGCTACACCGACGCGGCACGCGTGGCCGGATGGCGCACGATCGAGGCGTCGGGCGTCGAGGATGGCCGCGCGCTGCTCGCGGCGCAGACGGTGGACGCGCTGGTCACCGACCTGCATCTGCCCGACGGCTCGGGCGTCGAACTGCTTGCGGCGGCGCGCGGGTGCCGGCGCGCCGTCGTGTTGACCGACTCGAACGTCGATGGTCTCGAGCGCCGCATCTGCCGCGCCGGCGCCTACGCGTGCCT
>CBDURV010000362.1:0-4924 GCA_965369495.1 uncultured bacterium | reverse complement strand
CTCAAGCGTGCGGATCCGGGCGCGTATGCCAAGACCATTCGCATGGGCCGCATCCTGCGCGAGAAGCTGCGCTATGGCGCCAAGAGCAGGTACGGCCTGCTGGCGCTGCTCGAGGTGGCCGACGCCCAGGCGGCGCGCGGCGATTTCGAAAAGGCCGTCGGCATCGCCGGCGAGGTGCTGACCAAGGCGCGCGCCGGACAGCTTGCGGACGTCACCAAGACGGCCACCACCAAGCTGACCAACTGGGTCGCCAGCGTCGGCGGATCCGGTGGCCTGCCGCCCGCGCTATTGGCGCAGATCGGTGACTCGCTCGCCGCCGAGGGCAGCACCGCCAAGGCGATCACCTTTTACGAGAACGCCATCGTCGCCTCGACCTCCCCGGAGGACATCGAACAGGTGGCGCTCGAGGCGCGGCGCAAGATCGCGACCGCCTACCGGAAGGACAAGCGCTACTTCGCGGCCGGCGAGATCGCCTGGAAGCTCGTCAAGGACTTTCAGAAGTCGGGCGAGGGCAGCGACACCGGCTACTACACGATCGCGTCGGAGGCGTGCTGGCAGGCGGCGCAGGCCTACAAGGTGATCGCGGAAGCGACCAAGCGCGGTTCCGACAAGACTCTCTACGACGAGGTCATCAAGACCTTCCGCGACTCGTTCCCGGACCATCCGCAGAACGCCGACGCCGCGTACAGCGAGGCGCTCGACCTCTACACCAAGAAGAAGTTCGCCGAGGCGGCCAAGCGCTTCCTTGAGATTTCGTCCAACTCGCCCAGCTACTGGAGCGCGCAGATGCGGGTCCCGATCTGCTACCGGCGTCTCGCGACCAAGGAGGACAAGGACAACGCGGCGAAGTGGCACGCGGAGTGCCTCAAGGCGAGCGAGGCGCTGTATGCCATCGCCTCCAAACGCGCCGACCTTCCGCGCGCCCAGAACGCGGCGCGCACCGCGATGATCTCGAAGGCGAGTGCGCTGCATTCGCTCAAGCGCTGGGACGAGGCGAACCAGGCGATCGATGCCTTCTTCAGCGCCCATCCGAACAAGTTCCCGCGCAAGGGATTCGAGTTCAAGATCAAGATCGACGCGCTGCTCGCGCTCGACCGTCTCGCGGAGGCGGAGACTGCGCTTGAGCAGCTCAAGAAAAACCTCAAGGGGTCCGGCTTCGCGACCCGTCTCAACAACGACGTCTACCGTGCGCTGCGCAAGAAGTACAAGCCGATGGGTGGGCGCGAGCGCGTAGCGTTTGCCAAGCGCGCCGCGCGGCTCTGGCAGGAGGCCGTCGATGCGACGCCCCCCGCCAAGCAGACCGCGACCGACTTCTGGTTCCTCGGCGATGTGCTGAAGGACGCGCAGATGTGGGAGGAGGCGGCCAGCGCCTACGAGACAGCCGCGGCCAAGGCTGAGAAGTCTGGCCAAAAGGCGGCCTGGAAGTTGCTGGCCGCCGAGATGGCGTTCAAGCACGCGCGCAGCAACAAGTCCAAGATGGACCCGAACGAATACCGCAAGACGATCGACAAGACGCGCGATCTCTACCTGCAGGTGCTCATTCCCGACGAGGCGAACCGCAAGAAGCTGCTGCCGATTCTCGCCAGCGGCGCCAAGTACCCGAGCAAGGCGCAATTCCGCTGGATCGCCGCGAAGCCGGGTCCGCTGCTGACTGCCGCCGAGGTCTTCGGCGAGAAGAGTCCGCGCGGTCTCGACGGACGTTGGGTCGCCGTGCGGCTGATCGATCGCCTGCACAAGCTGGTCAAGCCTGTCGCCGAGCCGGGCTCCAAGGAGGCCGAGTTCGTCAACACCTACTGGGAGGGCGCCCAGCTCAAGCTGGAGTTGCTGCTCGCCATCGCGTCGTCGCAGAGCGATGCCGCGTGGTCCAAGAAGGCGGCTTCGCAGGGCTTCCCGTTCGCCAATCGGCTCCTGGTTACGTACGAGAAGATGGATGGGCCCGAGCGCGTGAAGCGTATCCAGGGGCTCGCTGACCAGTTGGGCGCGTTACGCTAGGCACGGAACGGAAGCGAGTCTCATGAAGAACACGATCTCCACTACTCTGCCCACGATATTGCTCGCCGCCCTGTTCGCGCTTCCCGCCGGAGCGGCCGACGAGCTCGTCTACGCCGATCGCGACGGGACCGTCGTGACGGTCGCGCTCGAAACGGTCAGCAAGTCCGACGGCAACACGTTCGTCGGCTACATCCGCGTGGGCGGCCGACGCAAGAAGTTGACCCTCGAGGCGCGCCGCGTGATTTTTCTCCAGCGGGGCGACGGCGACGCGATCAACCAGTGGTCGAAGCGCCTTGCGCATGGCCTGCGGCTGATGGCCGCCGGTCGCATCGCCAACGAGGGACCGGCCTCGGGCGCCGAGGAGACCTTCGCCAAGATCGCCTACACGATCGAGAAGGGCACCAAGGGCCAAGAGGCAACCGAGCAGGTGCAGCCGTGGCAGAACATGTACGCCGGCTATTACCTGATTCTCGCGCGCCAGAAGCTCGGAGAAGCAGGCAACGAAGCCAAGCTCAACGAGGCGCTCGATGCCATCGCGCAGTTCCGCAAGCGGAGCGCGGCCAAGGCCAAGGCGAAGCTGGCGATGCAGATTCCCGACTACAAGGGCGGTGCGCGGGATGCGCGCGTCTTCGGGTGGGGGGCCAACCGTCTTTCGGTGTGGGTTGACCTCGCCGAGGCGCAGGTGCTCGCCGCGCTCAAGCAGGCCGACAAGTCGAAGGCCGCCTATGACAAGGTGATCTCAGAGGCCGTCAAGAAGGCCGCTTCGCCGCAGTTGCTGGTGCAGGCGATCATGGAGAAGGCGCAGCTCGAGGCGGCCGGCAAGGAAGCGCAGCAGCAGGAGACGATTTTCCGCTCTGCAGGCACCAAAATGCGCAGCGTCTCCGGACGCCAGCCGGACGGCTACGGGAAAAAAGTACTGACACGCGCCGCCAACCAGGCGCTGCTCATGGGCGCCGACCTGCTCTTCACGAGCGCGCTTGACGGAAAATATGGCATTCAGGTGCCGCTGGAGCGCTACACGACCCTGCTCAATTCGAGCGAGGGTCGCGCCGATCCGGCTCTCAAGATCGGCGCCGAAACCGGTGTCGGCATGTGTCTCGTCGAGCAGGGCGGAAACGGCCAAAAGGCGTACGAAGCGCTGCTGGCCGTCGCGCTCAACGGCTCGAAGTACCCGAGCCAGGTGGCGCGTGCGCTGTACTACCTCTCGAAGGCGGCTCCCCAGTACGCCGACGCGTTGGAAAAGTCGGGAGGCTCGGGCGCTTTCCTCCGCGAGGAGGCGAGCCGCTGGACGTCCGACCTGAAGGAACGTTACCCCGCTTCGGAGTGGGCGAAAAAAGCCGGAAGCTAGTAGACTCTCCCGGTTGCCGTGGGGGTCCGCCTCCGCGGCCATAGAAGTTTGTCTGGTAGATAGTCTCTGTCAAAACATTCGAGTAATTGTCATTGTGTCCTACCGCGACGCTGTTGGGGCGACGCGCAGGACGAAAGGAACGGGTAGGCAAAAATGAAAGCCATGCGGATGGCTCCCCTCGTGTTGATCACGGTTCTTGTTCTCGGCTTTATGGCTTCGCCGGCGCTTGCGCAGGAAGAAGCGTCGGGCGACAAGAGCTGGGTCGAATCGTACATTCTGGCCGGCGGCGCGATCGGCTTCGTGATCCTCTTTATGTCGTTCGTCAGCCTCGCGCTGATTATCGAGCACGCCGTGAACATCAAGCGGGACAAGCTCGTTCCGCCCCAGCTCATCGACGAGATCGAGGGCATGTTCGACAACGAGGAGTACCAGGAAGCGCTCGAGCTTTGCGAGGCCGAGCCCAACTACCTCACCAACATCCTTGCGGCGGGTCTGCCGCGCATCAATGCCGGCTTCGAGACCATGAAGGCTGCGATGGACGAGGCCTCGGCCGAGGAGTCGGTGAAGCTTCAGCAGAAGATCGGCTGGCTGAGCCTGATCGGCAACATCAGCCCGATGATGGGTCTGTTCGGCACCGTGTCCGGCATGATCGAGGCGTTCCAGATGATCACGAAGATGGGTGCCGCGGTAACGCCGGCGCACCTCGCGGCCGGTATCTCGACCGCGCTCGTGACCACCTTCCTCGGTCTGTTTGTCGCGATCCCGACCATGATCGCGTACTTCGTTTTCCGTAATAAGGTCATCCGCGTCAGCCTTGAGATCACTGCGATCGCCGACGACCTCGTGGACCGCTTCCGCGGCAAGTAGCCTTTCCACGTCCCGCGCGAACCATCCGACGGGGAGACGCTTATAGCAATGAACAGATCCAAAAAGAAACGCATCGACGCGACAGAATCCGGCGAGTTGGACATGACGCCGATGATCGACATCGTGTTCAACCTCCTGATCTTCTTCATGGTCATCACCGACCTGACGCAGAAGGACATCGTGGAGCTCACGTTGCCGATCGCCTACATGGCGCAGTCGGACGAGGACAACGATCCCGACGATCGAATGATCCTCAACGTGGACCGCTTCGGCCAGGTCAAGTGGAGGGGCCAGAACCGGACGCTCGGTGAGCTGTCCGCCATTCTGGCGCAGCAGAAGCTGCTCTACGCGGCCAAGATGAAGCGTGCGAACAAGCCCGCGTACGAACAGTTCGCCGGCGGCAAGGCGACCAAGCTCTACGTCCTGCTCCGTGCCGACAAGGACACTCCTTGGCAGCACGTGCAGTGGCTCATGACCATCATGGCGGAGCAGAAGTACTACAAGCTGCAGTTCGCCACGGCGAAGTTCATTAAGGGCCTGGACAAGCACGGTTGGCAGAAGGACGAGCAGGAGGTCCTGGGCGGAGTCGATCAGAACACCTACAACGCCCTGAAGAAGAAGAGGGAGGGCCAATAGCGTGTCAGCCAAGGCCGTACTCGCCGAACAGAGCACCGAAGCCGACAAGACGGATCTGACTCCGCTTATCGACATCGCGTT
>CBDURV010000361.1:0-4972 GCA_965369495.1 uncultured bacterium | reverse complement strand
CACCGACCACCACGGCCCGCCCCAGCCGGACGACGACAAGCAGGCCTGCATCGCCTACAAGCTCGCGGCGCACGCGGCCGACGTGGCGCTCGGCATTCCCGGCACCCGCGACCGCGACGACGAACTCACCAAGGCGCGCGCCGCCCTCAACTGGGAAAAGCACTTCGAGCTGAGCTTCGACCCCGACACCGCGCGCGCCCTGCACGACGAGGATCTCGACGTGGATACGGATTTCTGCGCGATGTGCGGCCACGACTGGTGCAGCGTCCGGATCAGCAAGGAGATCCAGGAGTTCGCATCGGGCAAGGACCCCGAGTACGCCATCGAGGAGGCGAAGAAGAGCGCCGCGCTCACCGACGACCAGAAGACGATCCTCGAACAGCGCGGCGTCTTGTCGCCCGACGAGATCCACAAGCTGACCGCCAAGATGGGCGCGGACGACGGCAAGGCGGCCGACTGCCACTCCGACTACGTGCCGGACGCGGAGGAAGCGCAGCGGCTGCAGGAGTCGTAGGGCCAGCCGAGCCTAGATCCAGTCGGGCGTGGCGTCGTCCCATTCGCGCCACGCACCGTTCATCAGCATCCACTCGTCATCGACGCTGATCAGCACCTTGGTGACCTGGGCGAAGATCCTCGTCCGTGTCTGGTTATCCACAATCAACGCGATGATGATGCCGACGTAGGGCACCAGGATCAGCAATGCCCAAAGCTGCGTGTTCACCGAAAGCTCAAGCGAGTAGCGGCAGAAGACGATGCCCTGCGCCTTCTCGTCCACCTCGAGATCGCGGACCCGTGCGAGGCAGTACGGGGCCGTGGGCCAACGCAGCAGCGCGTTCCAGTAATCCGTGAAATCGGCGGGCTCCTTGAAGAAGAGCGGGTCGTTGAGCGGACGGCCGACGGAGCCCGCGACATCCGGAAAGGCACGCGGAAAGTGGTCGAAGTCGTTGGGAACCACGAGACGTTTGGCTGCCTCGTGGCGGCCCGCACCAACGGAAGAATAGAACAGGCTCAGTGCGCGCAACGGCGTCGTCGGTCGTGAACCCTTCAGGAGTCGTGTCGCGGGAATCAGCAGCAGCAGCCCAATCACTGCTATGCCCACGAAAATGGTGTCTCCCGCGGAGCGCGTGTTGTGCGCGAATGCGTATGCGCCAAGCAGCACGATCGCCGACAGCACGATCAGCAATACGCCACGTATGAGACGCCCGCCGAAGCGTCCCGGGAGACTGGGTCGGACGCGCCCTTCCAGGAGATCGTCCAGTTTCACGCGCGCCCGCGCCTCCGCGTCGGCGGGCGTAGGTTCGTTCAAGTCGAAATCGCGGTCCCAGCTGGCGGTCGGCATCAGGCTAGATCCAATCGGGAATGCGGTCGTCGTCCTCGAGCCAAGCGCCGTTGAGCAGGATCCACTCGTTCTCGACGCGCACGAGGTTCTTGCTCATGGGAGTCTTGATGTTCGTGCGCGTAATCGCGTCCACGATGAGCGCGAAAATGAGCCCCGGCGGTACGAAGATCAGGAGCGTCCATAGCGACGTGTTGACCGAGATGCTGAGCGTGTATTCGCAGTGCACGACGTCGGGGGCGACTTCCTGCACCTTGAGACCCTGCACGCGCGCGATGCAGTAGGGGGCAGTCGGCCAGCGGATGAGTTGCCGCCAGTAGTCCCGGTAGTCGAGCGGTTCCCGAAACTGCGACGGGTCGCGCGCCGGGAATCCTTTCACCTTGGGGACATCCGGGAAAAAGCGCGGGAAGTGGTCGAAGTCGTTCGGCGCGACCAGCTTGCGAGCTTGGCTGTACTTGCCGCCGCCGAGGGAACGATAGTAGAGGTTCAGCGCGCGCCAAGGCGTGTTCGCGCGCGATCCGGTGAGCAGCCGGTAGGCGGGAATGAGCATCAGGATCGCGGGAATACCGAGCAGGATGGCGATGATCTGTGTCGATTCATCGCGATCCGTGAGTAGGGCTCCGATCCCGGTGAGGATCACCCCCGCGACGAGTAGACAGAACAGTCCGCCAACGACGCGTCCAACGAACAGACCGGCCGGTTTGGCGGGAACGCTGCCGCTGCGAATTGCGGCCAACTTCTCCCTGGCCCGTGCCCATGCGTCTTCCGGCGTCGGATCTTCCAGATCGAAGTCCCGGTCCCAGATCGACTTTGAGTGATTCCTATCCATGATTGGCGCGCATCATAGCGTCTGCAGGCTAAGCAAGCAGCGCCCGGATCTGCTCGGTGTCCTTGCCAACCACCGCCGCGTCGCCCTTCACGAGGATCGGGCGGCGGATGACGTTCGACTGCTCCTGCACCGCCGCGATGAACGCCTCCTGCGTCGGCGCCTGCTCCTTCCAGCCGTTCTCCTTTGCGACTGCGTGGCGCGTGTTGAGCACGGCTGCCACGCCGCCGGCCGCCTGGATGATCGTGCGGATCTCGGACGGCGTGAGCGGCTCTTTGGCGAAGTTTCGTTCGATGACCGACCCATCCAATTCACGCACGAAGGCTCGTACGTCGCGGCAGGTGGTTCAGCCGGGCTTCAGAAAGAGCGTCGCGTTCATGGGCCGAGATTCTAGGAGCCTGTCGGAGTTGTCACCGTCGGACCGAGGCCGAGCGAGACGTTGCTGGGCGAGCCGGGCCGAGGATGGCGTATTCAATGAAGTTTACGCGGACGAGGCCCGGCGAAGATCCAGCGGCGGCGCAGCCGGCCCAATCCGGCTGGTGACTTGGCCAGGTGACAACTCCGACAGGCTCCTCGACAGCTAGGCTGATAAGATTCGCAAGGATGCGCGCGCTCGCCCTGCTTCTCTTCCTCGCGGTGTCCGCGGTCGTGATCTACAGCGTGCGCGTGCGTCCGAAATCCGCGGAGCAACCGGCGTTCGACCTGCTCAACGACGACTTCCAGCTCGACGTCGCCGCGCAGGAATACGTCTGGGAAATCGAGCGCCGCGCGCACCATCTGCAACAGGAACTCGGCCCCCAACTCGATGCGGCATTGCGCTCCGGGCGCGGCGATGTCTGGTCTCGCATATGGGCACCTACCGCCACCATCGAGATGCCTGCCGGTCCGCGGGTGCACGACCGCGAATTCATGGCCGAGACCGAATTCGAGCTGCTCGAAGTGGTTCCGGGCATCGCTCTGCTCGAAGAATCGCTCCACTGGTTCGGCGCACGGGACGGCATCGAGCGCGCACACGTCCATTTCCGAGACCTGTCGCCCGACGTGTATGGCGATTTCGACGGATCGTGGACGGGCACCTGGTCGATCGAGTTGCAGGGACGCGATGCCAAGGGCGGGCTCCACGATCTGGTTTTTCGGCACAGGCTGCGCTTCCAACATCTGCCCCACCGCCCGGGTGAAGCGCAGGCGTTCCTGGCGGGGGCATCCCTCCTTTCATGCCAATCACGCTCCGCTGCGCAGCCCCTCTTTCACGACGCCACCGCGCAGTCCGGGCTCGCGGTCTCGATGTTGCGCGACTCCCACCGGGACGGAACAGGGACGTTTTTCCGCGGGACGTTCATGCTCGACTACGACCGGGACGGCTGGGCGGACGTGCTGGTGATGGACGAGCCCATTGTCTATCTCTACCGCGGCATCGGCGGGGGCAAGTTCGAGGATCGCACGGTCGAGTCGGGTCTGCTGGCACTCGAGCGCGGCACGTTTCACAACACGACCATCGGCGACTTCGACAACGATGGGTTCGACGACATCCTGTTCGAGGTGAGTGGCGTGCCTGTCTTCGCGCGCGCGCAGGCGTGGCGCAATACCGGCTCGGGA
Source organism: uncultured bacterium (assembly GCA_965369495.1). Lineage (GTDB taxonomy): Bacteria > Planctomycetota > PLA2 > PLA2 > PLA2 > JBCDBY01. Next base: position 1,214 of record CBDURV010000361.1, on the reverse strand, counting down.
GGGTTCGAACTGGTGCCGACTGCGCAGTTCGCCGTGCCGGACGTCGGCGCGGGGACCGTTATCGACTACGACCGGGACGGCCTCTTGGATCTCTATCTCCCCAACTCGGGACCGCGGCATCCCGATCGTGAGAATGCGGGACGCTGGGTCGGCGATCGCGTGGGCCGTCCCGGCGTGCTGCTGCGCAATCGCGGCGGTTTCCGATTCGAGGACGTCACGGAGGCGGCCAACGCAAGCGGCGGGCGGCGCGAGATCTACGCCGTGTCCGCCACCGACATCGATCTCGACGGCGATCCCGACCTGCTCCTCGTCAACCATATGGGCGAGAACATGCTGCTCGAGAACGACGGCAAGGGACGCTTCAACGAGCGCCCGTTCGCACGCAGTTTCGGAGGCTTCTCGATGGGCCTCGCGACGGGCGACCTCGACGGCGACGGTGACCCCGACGCCTACGTTGCCAACATGTCGAGTAGCGCGGGCCATCGCATTCACGGCAACCTGCGGCCGGAAGACTATCCCGGCGGCCTGCACAAACTTATCCTCGGATTTTTCGACGGCGACGAGATCCTCCGGAACACCGGCGACCGCTCCAAGCAGGCCGGTCTCGAAGTTGTCGGACAGCGAACCAACGGGTGGGCCTACGGTCCGGCGCTGATCGACTTCGACGGCGATGGCCTGCTCGACGTCTACGTCCCCGCCGGCATGCAAAGCGTCGATCCGCACGAACCCGACGGATGAAGCTGTATTTGGCGGGCTGCCGTGACGCAACCCACCGATCGTTTTGGCGATGTCGAGCCCTGCGGCGATGTCGATGTCGAGCGGCGCGAGTTCTGGGTCACGAGCCCGTGGAAGTACCCGGAGAACAAGAACCTGAGCGGTTACGAGCCCAACGTATTGCTCTGGAATCGCGGCGACATGCAGTTCACCCCGCTCACATACGTCAGTGGCGCTGGCACGCGGGGAGACGGCCGCGCGGTGCTGGCCCTCGATGCGGATGGCGATTTCGCGCCCGACCTGCTCGTGCGTCAGGCGAGCCTCGGACCGTTGCGCCTCTTCCTCAATCGCTTTCCCGCCAAGCGCCACCTGATCGTCGAACTCGAGGGCACGAAGTCGAACGCACGCGGCATCGGCGCACGCATCGAAGCGCATGTGAGCGAGCGCGTGATTACACGGCAGCTATGGCCGATCGACAACTTCCACTGCCAGCAACTCGC
>CBDURV010000360.1:0-4976 GCA_965369495.1 uncultured bacterium | reverse complement strand
GCGCGGGCGCTTTTTCTTGCCCTTCTGGATCTCCAGCTTCTCGAAGAGGATCGGTCCGAGTTGCTTGGGCGACTTGACGTTGAACTCCTCGCCCGCCATCTCGTGAATCTCCTTCACGAGCCGATCCGCCGACAGTTCGAGCTCCTTGCTCATTTCGGCGAGGTAGGGCGCGTCGAGGGCGATGCCGGCGCGCTCCATGTCGGCCAGCACCGAAACGAGCGGCATTTCCACCTCGTTGAAGAGCGGCATCAGCTCCTGCTCGACGAGTTGCGGGCGGAAGAACTCGACCAGGCGGAAGGTGCAGTCGGCGTCCTCGGCGGCGTAGTGCGCGACGACATCGACATCCACCTCCGCCATCGTGATCTGGTCCTTGCCCTTGCCGATCAGGTCGGACGTCGGCGTCTTGCGCACGCCGAGATGGCGCAGCGACATGGCGTCGAGGTTGTGCTGCGCGCGCCCCGGTTCGAGCAGGTAACTCGCCAGCATCGTGTCGAAACCGAGACCGCGCGTCTCGATGCCGTGCGACTTGAGTACCTGCACGTCGTACTTCATGTTCTGGCCGCCCTTGGGCAGCGACTCGTCCTCGAGCAGCGGCTTGACCTTCTCGCTGACCACCTCGCTCCACGGCACGTAGATCGCCTCGCCCGGGCGCCACGAAAACGAGAAGCCGACCATCTTGGCGCTGTAGGGATCGAGGGCGGTCGTTTCCGTGTCGAAGACGACGAAGCCCGCCTCGCGCATCTCTTTCAGTGCCTGATCGAGTTCCTCGCCCTCGCCGATCATCCGATAGCCCGCCGAGTCCGCCTCGGTCGCGGATTCGGTGGCGAGTTCGTTGCGCAGCGTGCGGAACTCCATGTCGTCGAAGATGCGCTCGAGCGCTTCGGTGTCGCGTGAGTCGGGATCGAGCCGCTTGAACTCCAGCTCCATCGGCACGTTCAAGTCGATCGTGACGAGCTCCTTGGAGAGCACCGCCTGGTCGGCGAACTCGATCAGGTTTTCCTGCGTCTTCGACTTCTTCTCCGCCGGCGCGCGCGCGATGACCTCTTCGAGGCTGCCGAACTTGCGCACCAACGCGGCCGCCTTCTTGGGGCCGACCAGCGGCACGCCGGGCACGTTGTCGGAGCTGTCCCCCATCAGGCCGAGTACGTCGATGACCTTCTCGGGCCGCACGCCGAACTTCTCCTCGACACCGTTCGCGTCGATCAGTTCCGGTCCGCCGCGCTTGCTGATGTCGTAGATGAGCGTCGTATCGGTCACGAGCTGCATCATGTCCTTGTCGCCCGAAACGATGCGCACATCGATGCCGCGCTCACCGGCCAGCCGCGCGGCGGTGCCGATGATGTCGTCGGCCTCGAAGCCCGCCAGCTCCCAGAGCGGCACGCCGAGCGCCTCGGTGACTTCCTTCATCACCGGGAACTGCGCGATCATCTCCTCGGGCGCCTTTTCGCGCGTCGCCTTGTACTCCTTGTACATCTTCTTGCGGAAGGTCGGCTCGGGGCGGTCGAAGCAGACGGCGATGTAGTCCGGGCTCTCCTCGCGGATCAGGCGAATCAGCCCCGAGACGTAGCCGAAGGTGGCGCCGGTATCGCGACCCTTCGAGTTGATCAGGGGGTTGCGGATAAAGGCGAAGTGGGAGCGGTAGGCGAGGGCGGTGCCATCGACCAGGTAGAGCGTTTCGGCCATCGCGCGCATTATCCCGAATTTATCCATGAACCACGCGGTTCTGGCCGGCCCGCCGTTCCTTCCGGCTGTCGCGCGCTGTTCACGGACAAAATCGGGATTTTGCGAACGCCCATACGATCTGCGCTGCGGATGCAGTTCGACGCGATCATTTTCGACTTCGGCAACACGATCATCCCGTGGGGCGCCGAGCAGGGCCACGCGCTTTTGGCGGCCATCGAGGGCGCGTTCGTCGAGGCGCTGGGCCCGCAGGAGCGCTTTTTGGAGCGCGCCCACGAGGCTCGCGACAGGCTTATCCGCGAGCGCGAGGACGGGTCGCTGCGGGAGGTCACCTGCGAGGAATTCGTGCGCGACCTGTGCGCGGGCGAGCCGCCGGCGGGGCTAATCGAGGCGACCGCCGAGGCGGGCCACCGCGCCTTCGTCGAGAACTGCCGCCTCCCTCGGGGGCGTCGCGAGCTGATCGCGCGCCTCGGCGAGCGCTACCCGCTGGCCGTGCTTTCCAACTTCTTTTTGGCCGGTCCGGTCGAGGAAGCGCTACAGCGCGACGGCCTCTGGGATCTCTTCGAGCACGTCGAGGTCTCGGCGGTGGAGGGTTGGATGAAGCCGCACCCCGCACCCTTCGACACCTGCCGCGACAAGCTCGGCACCGAGTTCGAGCGCACGCTCATGGTGGGCGACGACTTTTTCGCCGACATCGTGGGCGGATACCGCGCGGGACTGCTCACCGCCCTTTCGCACGAGTACCGCCAGGCGCCGCCCTCCGACCCCCGCGCCCCCGAGGTTCGCCCCGACCGTATTCTTAGGAGTCTCGATGAGCTCCTCGATTAACCCTGAATACCGGCTGCGCAACTTGAAGCGCCGATTGACCGACCTGCTCATGAGCCGGCGGCTGGCCGCCAACTCGGAGGCGACCGGCGTCGTGGAGCTGGGCGACTTCGGCAAGAAGTGCGACAGGCTCGCCAACTTTGCCGCCGAAAGCCTCAAGGAACTCAATGCGGCACGCGGCAACGAGGCGCGCTGCGCCGGTCGCATTGTCGAGGAGGTCGAACTCGCGGCGCGGCTGTGCGCGCGCATCGAGACGCTGCCGCGCTCGGCCGGCAACATCCATCTGCAGTGCGACCTGCTCGAGGAGCCGACCCAGAAGCTGGATGCGGCGCTGCGGGTCGAGTTACTGATGGAAGAGCCGCCGGTGCGCATGGGCCTGGGCCCGTTCGCGGAATCGGAAAAAGAGCTGTTCGAGGAGTTCCTCGAATTCGAAGGCGAAATCGCGCAGCCGCCGCCCACGCTCGCACCGCGCGGCGACCTGCTGCGCCACCTGCGCCGCGCGCTGCTTGAGCACGAAGAGGGCGCATTCAAGCTCTCGGTGACCGCCGACGGCAAGATGGAATTCGGCGAGTTCCTGTTCGACGCCGCCGACGGACCCGAACCGGCCGAAGAGACGACGGGGGGGCCGCTGCCGCGTTCCGCCAACGAGCCGAGCGACACCAAGCAGGCGCTCGACCTGTTCGAGATCAGCGACGACGAGGGGCTCAAGGACTTCTTGCTGGTCAAGGCCATCGACGCCGCGCTGCCGACCATCATGGCGCCCAAACTGGGCGGCAACGAATGGCTCGACAAGGCGCGCGCGCTGCCGCATCGGCCCGGCAAGCGGCAGGGCGTGCGGCCCGAGGCGGTGCAGCGGCCGGTGGAGGGCTGGGACGCGAAGACCGCCCAGCGCGCCGCCGACCGGATGGCGGCGCGGCGGGCGGGCCCGGAGTGGGCCAAACTGCCCAATGCCGCCTATCTGATCCGCCTCTTCTGGCTCGAGGACGATGCGCTCGCCGCCGATCTGCTCGCCCTCGGTCCCGCCCTGAGACAGATGGAAAAGGGCGAAACCGTCGAGGATGTCCGAGTTCGGGCCGAACGCGTCTGGCGCGCCGTGTCAGGTTTGCTCTAGCGGGTAATCTGGGCGGCCATGTCCGACTACGAAGGCCGCCCCATCCCCAAGATCCTCGACCGGCTGCTCGAGCAGCGCATCGTGCTGCTCAGTGAGGCAGTGATGCCCGAAACGTCGGAACGACTCGTTGCGCAGTTGCTCTACCTGGATGCGCAGGATTCCAAGAAGCCGATCCACTTCTACATCAACACGCCGGGCGGTTCGATCAGCGACGGGTTCGCGATCTTCGACACCTGCCGCGCCATCGCCGCGCCGATCAAGACGATCTGCACCGGCATGAGCGCCTCGATGGGCACGATCCTGATGCTGGCGCCGAAGGAAAAGAAGCACCGCGTCTGCCTGCCCAACACGCGCTTCATGATCCATCAGCCGAGCGGCGGCTACCGCGGTTCCGCGTCCGACATCGAGATCGGCGCCAAGGAAATCCTCAAGACGCGCGACCGGCTGATCGAGATCTATGCGGACGCGGGCATCGACTCCGACCGCGTGCGCGACGACATGAACCGCGACTACTGGATGAACGCCGAAGAGGCCGTCGACTACAACCTCGTCGATCGCATCGTTCAGACCACCAAAGAAGTGTAGCGCGTGACCTTCGCGTTTCTAGCCGTCGTGGCGCTCAACGCCGCGGTGCGCGTGTGGCTTTCGCGGCGGCAGGAACGCTGCGTGCTCGCGCATCGCAACGAGGTCCCCGAGGCCTTCCAAGGGAGAATTTCGCTCGACGCGCACTGCAAGGCGGCGGACTACACGATCGCCGGCACGCGCTTCGGCCGTATCTACATGGCGGCGTCACTGCTGCTGCTGTTGGCCTGGACGGTCGGTGGCGGCATGGATCTGCTGGCCGGCTACTTCGACCACGGTTCGATCCTCGGCGGCGCCGCATTCCTTCTGACCGCACTCGTGCTGGCGGCGATTCCCACGCTGCCGCTCGACATCTACGACACGTTCGTGCTGGAGGAGCGCTTCGGCTTCAACCGCATGACGCCCGGCCTCTACGTCGCCGACCTCTTCAAGGGCGCGGCACTGGCGCTCGTCATCGGCGGCCCGGTTGCACTGGGCGCGCTCTGGATCATGTCCAGCGGCGGCGCCTACTGGTGGGTCTGGCTCTGGGTCGGTTGGCTGGCGCTTTCGGTGCTGCTGGCCTGGCTCGCGCCGGCCGTCATCGCGCCGCTCTTCTTCAAGTTCACGCCGCTGCCCGAAGGCGAACTGCGCGAACGGGTTGAGAACCTGCTGCGCCGCACCGGCTACAACAGCGACGGCGTGTTCCAGATGGACGGCTCACGCCGCTCGTCGCATTCCAATGCGTTTTTTACCGGCTTCGGCCGCACCAAGCGCGTGGTGCTCTTCGACACGCTGTGCG